>NZ_JBFUKF010000001.1:0-89079 GCF_056400985.1 Mucilaginibacter sp. P4_G9
ATTAATGACCATCACCCTAAATAACATTGGCCGCCGCTTTAACCGCGACTGGATCTTCAGGGGGATAAGCCATACTTTTACCAGTGGCGAATCATACGCCATACTTGGGCCAAATGGATCGGGGAAATCTACCTTGCTGCAGATTTTAAATGGCAGCCTTTCGCCATCTGCGGGTACTATTGATTTTGTTTTCCAGGAGAAACCGGTCGAGATTGATAAAGTATTCCATCACTTAAGCCTTGCTGCACCATACCTTGAACTGATTGAGGAGTTTACACTGAGTGAAATGGTCGATTTCCATTTTAAGTTTAAAAACTATAAAAATGGTGTTGATAAAAAACAACTCATCGGATTGCTGAACCTGCCCAAAAGCGAAAACAAGCTTATTAAATACTTTTCATCGGGCATGAAACAGCGTCTTAAACTGATCCTGGCTTTTTGTGCCGATACCCCCATGCTGATGCTTGATGAGCCAACCTCAAACCTGGATAGCCAGGGTGTGGATTGGTATTTAAGCCTTGTTGAGCAATTTGCTACAGGCCGGCTTACCATCATATGCTCAAACCAGGAACACGAATATGGCTTTTGTAAGCATAGGTTGAGTATATCGGATTACAAAAGTTAAATGTGAGAGGCTGTTTAAAAATAAAAAAACAGACCGTCATTGCGAGGTACGAAGCAATCCCCGACTATGCAGGTCGGATTTGCAAAGCGACTCTGTAAGGCGGGGATTGCTTCGTACCTCGCAATGACGCATGGAGATGTGCTTCATTAGAAGTATAAAAACATTAATAAATCAAATTTAGAAAGCCTCTTAAATTGAGGCTAAAATTAGCCGGATTTGTTAGATAGGCGGATGATAAGTTTCCAATTAATCCGGCTCTATATATCCCGATATAAATTGATTTTTCTTCAAAAAAGTGTATTTATAGTGAAKACAGGAACACTATATAGAAATTAACYAACAAAGAAAAAAGAAGTAAATCACTTTGCGTYTTAGCGTCTTTGCGCGAGATAAATTCAGATATYGAAYTACAGTCCGTCAGCTTGATTTTAATCACAAGTTAATATTTGGGTTTATAATGTTGATTATCAGCYGCATAAGYGTTCCGSTTTTTGTTGATTTTTAAAAAGCTTAAGTTRTTGATAATCAGCCATAATGTGTTCCAAAGCGTTCGGGGTGTTCCACTGCACTCAAATGGAACACTTAATAAATCAAATTTAAACAGCTTCTGAGATATTAGATGTGAGACAGAAGTTTAAATAGTTCCTGTCGAAAAATTTGATCTTATTCCCCGCATACTATTGTCATAATTCAGCAACTTCCGGGCAAAATCTCAAATCTCATACCTCGCATCTCAAATCTATTCACGTACCTTTAGGTAATCAAAAATTAAAACTACTTATGATACCAGTTAAAGGATACGCGGCACAGTCGCCTACCACTAACCTTGCGCCATGGGACTTCGAGCGTCGCGACGTGGGGCCGCATGATGTGCAATTTGATATTTTATTTTGTGGTGTTTGCCACAGCGATCTGCACCAGATTAAAAACGATTGGTTCCCTGGGATTTTCCCAATGGTACCTGGCCATGAAATTGTTGGCCGGGTGGTTAAAGTTGGCGACCATGTGAAAAAATTTAAGGTTGGCGACCTGGCCGGTACTGGCTGCCTGGTTGACTCGTGCAGGGTATGTGAAAACTGCAAGCAGGACCTGGAGCAATACTGCTTAAACGGCAACTCGCAAACCTACAACGGTTTAGAGCAGGACCATAAAACACCAACCTATGGTGGTTACTCAAACAGTATTGTTGTTCATGAGGATTTTGTGCTTCATATTTCAGATAAGCTTGATCTTGCCGCTACCGCGCCATTGTTATGTGCCGGCATTACCACCTATTCCCCGCTTAGACACTGGAAAGTTGGCAAAGGCCATAAGCTGGCAGTTTTAGGATTAGGCGGATTGGGCCACATGGGTGTTAAATTTGGCGTAGCCTTTGGTGCCGAAGTTACTGTGTTGAGTACTTCGCCAGGCAAAGAAGCCGATGCCAAAGCATTAGGCGCGCATCATTTTGTAGTTACCAGCGATCCGCAACAGATAGAAGCAGCCAAAAACTCTTTCGATTTTATACTGGATACGGTATCTGCGCCGCATGATTTTAACATGTACCTGTCGCTGTTAAGAACCAATGGTGTACAGATTTGTGTGGGTGTGCCGCCAGAGCCAGCCAGCATTCAGGCTTTTAGCTTATTAGGCGGCCGTAAAAGCCTTGCCGGATCGGGCATTGGCGGTTTGGCCGAAACCCAGGAAATGCTTGATTTTTGTGCCGAACATAACATAGTGTCAGACATTGAAATGATTGATATAAAAGATATCGATACCGCCTATGCCCGCATGGTAAAAGGTGATGTACGGTACCGTTTTGTAATCGATATAGCTACTTTGTAGATTTGAGATGTGAGATTTGAGATAGCTGCGGTTTGGCGGCTGCTTAAATCTCATTTTTTGCATAGAGCATGATTCTCCATGCATTAATTCTTGCCTCTTGACACCTGGCTCCTTTCCCACTGCTGTTGCGGTTTTGTTGCGGTTTTCATTTTATGACAATTCATAATTTGGTCATTATTAAACCCATAGAATTTTTTACTGTTTCACCTGTTGCGAACGCAACAGTTTGGGATAAAATTAAAAGCTCAAATTCCTGACGCTGCACTTCTGACTACTTTTCTTTGATCTTTATTCGGGAAACCCGGTGTAATGTATTGATTGTCTTCCCGGTAAAAATCTCAAATCCCATATCTTACATTTCAATTCTAATCCCTAATTTTGCGCCTCAATATTATTTTATGGCCAAAGCATCAGATGTTAAAAATGGAAATGTGCTTCGCTTTAACGGCGAGTTAGTACAGGTAGAAGAATTTTTACACCGCACGCCAGGTAACTTGCGTGCATTTTACCAGGCGCGTATGCGTAACGTAAAATCGGGAAAGCTGGTTGAGTACCGTTTCCGTACCGACGAAGAGGTTGATATAGCCCGTGTTGAAACCAACGATTATCAATATTTATATGAAGATGGCGATGCGCTTGTAGTGATGGATAACACCACTTATGATCAGCATAACATACCCAAAACCCTTTTTGGTCCAGCTGTTAAATTCCTGAAAGAGGGGATGAACGTAATAGTAGCTTTTGAAAGCGACGAACCTATTATGGGTTCTATCCCAGGCTCTGCCGAGCTTGAAATTACGTATACCGAGCCGGCTGTTAAAGGTGATACCTCAAGCGGAGCCCTAAAAAATGCAACCGTTGAAACCGGCGCCGAAATCCGCGTACCGCTATTCATTAACATTGGTGATAAGGTAAAGGTTGATACCACTACCGGATCATATGTTGAAAGAGTAAAAGGGTAGCCCCCCGGCCCCCTGAAGGGGGAGTTTATAGGCAGATATTATAAAAAAAGGAGGTTTCGTTAAAAACGAAACCTCCTTTTTTTGTCTCTCTAGTCATGTTAAACTTGAACTAAGCCTCCTGCTCATAAACTCCCCCTTCAGGGGGCCGGGGGGCTAAAACTCCAGCTCCAGCAGCACCGGGCAATGATCGGAATGCCTTGCTTCCGGTAATATCGACGCTCTTTTGATGTTGTTTTCCAGTTCGGTACTAACCATGGTATAATCAATACGCCAGCCTAAGTTTTTGGCCCTTGAATTGGCTCTGAAACTCCACCAGGTATAATTATGCGGCTCTTTATTCAGGTGGCGGAAGGTATCAATAAACCCTCCTTCAATGAATTTCTCCATCCACTCGCGCTCTTCGGGTAAAAACCCGGATGAATTGGCATTTGATTTTGGATTATGGATATCAATAGGGCGATGGCAAATGTTATAATCGCCGCATACTACCAATTTAGGGTGTTCTGTTTTTAGCAGGGTGAGGTATTTGCCAAACTCATCTAAAAAACGATATTTAAATATCTGCCGCTCATCGCCGCTTGAGCCGGATGGAAAGTATACGCTCATAACAGATACCTCCTCAAAATCAACCCGGATGCAACGGCCCTCGCGGTCAAAATCGGGAATACCACAACCGTATTCAATATGTTTTGGTGCTTGTTTACAGAAGATAGCAGTGCCGCTATATCCCTTCTTTTCAGCCGGGAACCAATAGTGTTTGTACCCCAGCTGATCTACCAATCCCAGGTCGGTAAGTACATCAGGAGTAGCTTTAATTTCCTGCAGGCAAACTACATCTGCATCGGTAGCCTGCAGCCAGGCCAGCCAGTTTTTGTTGATTGCCGACCGGATACCATTAACGTTATAAGTGATTATTTTCATGCTCCCTAACCCCCTAAAGAGGGAATTTTTGATTTAAATTATTAAAATATTTTATGCGTAATATTAATTATATCTGTAATAATTGAAGAGTTATATCTCAAACATGTCGCTTCCCCTTAGCGGGCCGGGGGGCTTAGCTTTAAAAGCTTATCCAGCTGCTTGCATTCCCTTTTACTCAGTACATCAACGGTCATTGGTACATCCTGCAACGGGCGATCATTTTTATCTGTTTTAACAGCTGCAATATGATCAACCATGTCTATGCCTGATACTACTTCGCCGAACACGGTGTAGCCATGATCTAATTGAGCCGTGCCGCCAACAGTTTTATAATATTCGCGCTGCCAGGCAGGTATTTTAAATCCTTTTAAACGGCCCTTTTCCAACGAATCCATTTTAGCATCGGTAAGGCGTTTGCCTTCCACAATATAAAACTGGCATCCGCTTGATGCTTTTTTAGGATTATCATCACGGGCTGCAGCAAGCACGCCGCGTTTATGGAATAAACTATCCTTGAACTCGGCAGGTATGGTATAGCCAACATCTCCGTTGCCCAGTTCGACACCAGGTTTGGCTTTAACAGGATCTTTAGAATCCGGATCGCCGCCCTGGATCATAAAGTTTTGGATCACCCGGTGAA
Source organism: Mucilaginibacter sp. P4_G9 (assembly GCF_056400985.1). Lineage (NCBI taxonomy): Bacteria > Pseudomonadati > Bacteroidota > Sphingobacteriia > Sphingobacteriales > Sphingobacteriaceae > Mucilaginibacter > Mucilaginibacter sp. P4_G9. The sequence continues at coordinate 4,973 of NZ_JBFUKF010000001.1, forward strand.
ACAGCACACCATTATAAAATCCTTTTTTGGCCAGCTTAATAAAATTATCGCGGTGCAAAGGAGTTTCATTGTACAGGCGTATGATGACACTGCCGTAACTGGTACTAACGCGTACGTACTGGTTTTTAGGTGGTTTGGCAAAGGCCGTTGCAAAGGTTAATACCAGTAAACTCAGCGTAAAGATTTTTTTCATATGTAGTCAGAATCAGAATAGACCGAATTATAAAATTAGCAGAATTATTTAAAAAATAGTTACACCCTGTTTCTCCATTTTCCCCTGACTGGCTGACGAATTTTAATAGATATTTTTTACATTTTTTCCCAATGAGTTAATCTAAAATCAACGGATACACAAAGGCATCCAAAGGAGTACGGCTGGTGCATGTTAAACAACCCAAAGGTGCATGAACGGTGTGTTGCAGGCACTATATCACATCCATCTCCTCAAAGTAACTGATGATCAATGATTTCATGAGCATTTCCTGCTCAAGCAAGGTATAGTTGGGTATAACTTTTATGCGTTTCCAGTGTGGCCAGCCGTCCTGGTCAAGCCCTTCCAATTCATAAAACCCCATCATGCTCATCAGCTTGCAATTGGCTATGTGCATCAGCTCCTCCTTTTGGCGTTTACTGAACTTACGCGGCCCCTGGCCAAGTTCCTGCACGCCAATTAAAAACAGCATTACTTTTATATCGGGTTTCTCGTTATCAAAATCCTTGGCAATGCGGTCCTGCAATGCACTCCACTTTAAATTAATTTCAGCAGGTTTCATATTGGCAAATATAAGGTTAGTTCACGGTTGATGGTTCACTGATCAAGTCAAAATGTTCCTGGTATGACCTGATTGCATGAAGCTACTATGAAGCCTTACCGATATTGTTACAATGTTGCATTAATTATCCCGTTTTATTGCTTATTTTTGCGGCGCCCCTTATAAGAGGCTGTAGGCGTGAAGAAAAATAAATTAAATATTATTTATTCGTGGCTGTTGCTCATCTGCTTTATTGCAGGTCAGTATATGGTTTATACGCACCAGCACCAGCTTATAAAAGGCATCTCAAAAACAGCATCGGTAACAAACAATCATCCACCACAGCAAACTGTGAAGGAAAAATGCGATATGTGCGATGCCATGCACCACAATTTCGCGGTAATTGACAACCCTATATATGCAATTCCGCAACAGGCAGTAATGCGTGTTTTTAAACCCTGTGATTATAATTTTGTAAGCATATCGCTTGTGCTTGCCTCCGGTAGGGCCCCTCCTGTAATTTCGTAACAAACTTATTCTGTTATCATTTTTTACAAACAAAGCCGTTTTATAAGCGGTATTTATTGATCTACAATTTATTCGTTATGAAATTAAAGCTGATTAGCTTCTTAATATTGCTGTTTATAGGTTTTACTCATTTGGCAGATGCTGCCACCACAATTCCTGAAAATAGGCCCGAGGATGCTGTAGGAACCCTTTCGGGTACAGTTACCGACAAAGCCGATGGCAAGCCAATTATTGGTGCAACTGTTGCAATTCCCGATTTAAGAAAAGGCGCTATTACCGATGCAAATGGCAAGTATGCATTTACTAATATACCTAAAGGCATTTACCTTGTACAGGTAAGCTACCTTGGTTATTCAACATTAAACCAAAGGGTTGATTTTTCGAAAACCACTGTATTTGATGTAAAACTGCAAACCTCCTCGGTTGAAGCGGGCGAGGTTATTATCACCGGTGTAAGCAAAGCCACCGAAATAAAACGCAGTCCTGTACCTATGGTAGCTGTGGGGAAAACTTATTTGGATCAGCGCGCTGCTTCGGGTAACATCATCGACCAGATAGCTACCCTGCCGGGCGTAAGCGCAGTTACTACCGGGCCAAACGTATCAAAGCCCTTTATACATGGCCTGGGCTATAACCGGGTAATCACCCTGATGGATGGTATCCGCCAGGAGGGGCAGCAATGGGGGGATGAACACGGCATCGAAGTAGATCAAAACTCTATCGACCGTGTGGAAGTAATTAAAGGCCCGGCCAGCTTAACTTATGGTTCTGATGCTATTGGCGGTGTTGTGAACCTAATATCGCCATCGCCTGTTCCCGAGGGTACAATAGCGGGCTCTGCACAAGGAATTTATGGCACCAACCAGGGTTTGCTGAATGGATCATTCCGGTTACAGGGCAATCAAAATGGTTTTGTATGGGGAACAGTTGTTTCTGCCAAAGAAGCCAAAAATTACCAGAATCAGCATGATGGTCGCGTTTATGGTACCAACTATAAAGAAAAGGATGCCCGCATTATGGTGGGTTTAAATAAATCATGGGGAACATCATATCTGCATGCATCTGTATTTGACGATGAACAGTCGATCCCCGATGGCAGCCGGGATTCAATTACCCGCCAGTTTACCCGCCAGATTACCGAGGATGATGCCTACAGGCCAATTGTTCCCGAATCTATGCTGAACACCTATAAGATCCCAACACTGCATCAGCATGTACAGCTTTACCGCATTTATAACAACAGTAACTTCAGGCTGGGCGATGGTAACCTCATCGTGAACCTGGGTTATCAATACAGCCACAGGCGCGAATACACACATCCCGAAGCCGGGGATATTGCCGGGTTGAACCTGCATTTAACTACCTATACCTATGATGTTAAATACAACTTTAACATCGGTAATGATTATGAAACCAGCATCGGCATTAATGGGCAGTACCAAAATAATACTATTGGCGATGCTACCGATTTTCCGATACCGGCTTATCATCAGTTTGATATAGGTCCGTTCTTCGTAGTGAAGAAAAGCTATGGCAAGCTTGATCTGTCGCTGGGAGCAAGGTATGATAACCGGTCGTTCAATAGCAGTGCTGCTTATGTTGATACCCTGGGCGCAAACGGCTTTCCGCAATTGTATACCGGCCCTAATCCAACTACAACATCAAATGTTACCTCGCAATTTGATGCTTTCAGTAAAACCTTCAGGGGCGCTTCGGGAAGCTTTGGGGCAACTTACAATATCTCCGATGCATTCCTGGTAAAGGGTAATATTTCACGTGGTTTCAGGGCGCCAAGTATTGCCGAGATCTCGGCCAACGGGCCAGACCCAGGCTCGCAGATCTACCACATCGGCGATAAAAACTTCAAACCAGAATTTAGCTTACAGGAAGACCTTGGCACTTTTTTAACACTGCCAAATATATCGGCCAGTGTGGAGGTGTTTAATAATGATATCTCCAACTACATATACCAGCAGCAGGTTTTAAATCCTGATGGCAGCCCGGTTTATACCCAGGGTTATACTACATTTACTTATGTACAAAGCAAAGCGCGCATTTATGGTGGCGAGGTTAATGTCGATTTGCACCCAATACCGTGGTTACACTTTGAAAACGCCCTTAGCTTAACCTACGGCGAAAACAAAGGCAACGGCGGCCCCGTTGCAGATAGCCTGAAATACCTGCCATTCATCCCGCCGCTACATACCCACTCAGAACTGCGCGGAACATTTAACGGCGGCTTTGGCAACTTTAAAAACCTGTACGTTTTTGCTGGCTTTGACCACTACAGCGCTCAAAATCGTTATTTTGCAGCTTATGGTACCGAAACTGCAACCCCTGGTTATAACCTGTTAAGCGCCGGTTTTGGTGGCAACATTGTAAACAAAGCAGGCCAGCCGGTTATTAAATTGTTTATTGAGGGTACCAATCTTGCCAATGTTAATTATCAATCAAACATGAGCAGGTTAAAGTATTTTGATAACCCAACAGTACCTGCCGGCGTGCGTCCGGGTATATTCAATATGGGGCGCAATGTCAGCTTTAAAGTAGTTGTTCCTTTTGGATTTAATACCGGGAAGAAATCATAAGATAATTCCTTTGGTTTAGAAAGTCCTGCCGGTAATAACTGGCAGGACTTTCTTATTGGCTTAAGTATTTTGAGTATTTTTGGATAATCTTCTACTATGTCATTGCGAGGAGGAACGACGAAGCAATCGCGAACTGTGCAGGTTCGCTATGAAAAGCTTCGATTGCCACACTGCGTTCGCAAAGACTGGTAGTTTAAATAAAAATTTCATAGTGCAACTAATCATTCAATCTATATCAAACTTACCCGGCGCAGCCGAAGCTATTCTTGAGCATACAGGCAACAACAAAATATTCCTTTTTTATGGGGATATGGGTGCCGGTAAAACTACACTTATTAAGCAGTTATGCGCAACTTTAGGCACAACAGATACCGTTACCAGCCCCACGTTTTCTATTGTTAACGAGTATCATACGGCAACGGGGAAAATATATCATTTTGATTTCTATCGCCTTAAAGATCAAACCGAAGCATTGGATATGGGTTACGAAGAATACTTTTACGATGGCGCCTACTGTTTTATTGAGTGGCCGGAGAAAATACCAGATCTGCTGCCGCCGCATTATGCCAATATTAGTCTAAAGGTTTTGGATGATGGGGCAAGGCAGATAAACATAGAAAATATTTAGTTTTAGGATAGGTCCTTTTTTCTTATCTTCATCTGCCAGAAAATAACACATACATGAGTTCAGGGATATACAGCGGGTTTTCGGATGTCGCCAAGCAGGCAATGATGCAACCTCAGGAGTCGATGCTGGAGGTAAAAAGCAAAAAAAACAAGCTCTATATCGGCATTCCAAAGGAAATCTCCTTTCAGGAAAACAGAGTTCCTTTAACACCGCTTTCGGTAGCGCTGCTTGTAAATAATGGCCACCACGTAATACTGGAAAGTAATGCCGGGCAGGCAGCCAATTTTAGCGACAAGGATTACAGCGAACAGGGCGCCCAAATTGTTTATGATACCAAAGCGGTTTACGAGGCGGATATCATCATCAAAATTGCCCCTCCTATGCTGAAGGAGATAGAGCTCATGAAGCCCGGACAGATCCTGCTCTCGGCTCTGCAAATGGCTACGCTTAAGGCCGAGTGTCTGCATGCCCTTATGAATAAAAAAATAACCGCGCTATGCTTTGAGCATTTGCGTGATGAGGGCGGATCCCTGAGCGTTGTGAGGGCCATGAGTGAAATTGTAGGAGCGACATCCATATTGATAGCGGCCGAATATTTAAGTAACGTTTTTGAAGGCAAAGGCCTGATGCTGGGCGGTATTACTGGTGTTCCGCCTACAGAGATTGTGATATTAGGTGCCGGTACAGTAGGCGAATACGCCGCGCGTACCGCCATATCATTAGGTGCCGAAGTAAAGGTTTTTGACCCATCGATATATAAGCTACGCAGGTTGCAAAACAATATTGGCAGCCGGGTTTTTACATCTGTAGTGCAACCCATTGTATTGGAAAAAGCAATTACTACCTGCGATGTTGCTATCGGTGCCATGCGCGCAGAGGATGGCCGCAGCCCCTGCATTATATCAGAAACAACCGTTAGCCGTATGAAGCGCGATTCGGTAATTATAGATGTAAGTATTGATCAGGGAGGCTGCTTTGAAACATCTGAGGTTACCAACCATACTCACCCTGTGTTTCGCAAGCATGATGTAATCCACTATTGTGTGCCTAATATAGCTTCAAGGGTTGCTCGTACGGCTACCTATGCGCTTACCAATATTTTTGCACCTATCCTGCTGGATATTGGCGAACACGGAGGCATCAAAAATGTGATATGGCAAAAATCGGGCGTGCGTAATTCGGTTTATATTTACCAGGGGCACCTCACCAATAAGCATATCGGCGATCGTTTTTCTATCCCGTGTAAAGATCTTGATCTGCTTATTGTATCAAACCGCTAAGCTTTTTATGAAGCGTTGCCTTATCATTGTGTTATTACTGTATATAACAGGTGGCACCGCTAAAGCACAGCATTACAAGTATATTGACAGTACCCGGATATGCGGCATAGCAAATTATAAAAGGCAGGTAAAAACCAATCCGGATAAGCAGCTTGTAGAAATCGTTAAATATATTCCGGCTATAAAATTGGATCTCCGTTATGCTACCACCCATAACTTTGTGCACAGGCGTATATATAGGCAAGCTAAAGCATATGCACGCCTGCCGGTAGTTAAAGCCCTGCAAAAAGTAGCGCAAGAACTGCAAACACATGGATTAGGGTTAAAGGTTTTTGATGCCTATCGACCTTACCCGGTCACCGTACAATTTTACGAACTGACTCCTGATACTAATTTTGTGGCCAATCCCAGGCTTGGCTCCAGGCATAACCGAGGCTGCGCTATCGACCTTACACTGATTGACCTGAAAACAGGGAAAGACCTGGATATGCCAACCGGCTTTGATAGTTTTAGCGATAAGGCTGCGGCAAATTATACCGGGGCTACTCCGTTACAAACGGCTAACCGGGAGTTACTTAAAACAATGATGCAGGCACATGGGTTTACTGTACTAAAAAGTGAATGGTGGCATTATGATTTTAACGAATGGCCTAATTACCAATTGCTTGATATCCCCTTTACAGCCTTATAGCAGGCAGGTTTTAACTATAATTGATTAAAGGCATTAAAATTGCATAGCAAAAGGGGGTTAAGGAGTACAATAAAAAAATGAGGATGAAATTTTTAAGCACCGAATATTTAAAACAACTTTGGAAGGTATTAGTTGCAACATTTAAAGGATTTGGCAGCGATAATGGTTTAAAACTAAGCGCCTCTTTAGCCTACTATACCGTATTTTCTATAGCGCCTTTGCTAATTATAATAATATCGGTAGCCAGCCTGGTTTTTGGGCGGGATGCAGCTACAGACAAATTGTACCCACAGATAGCTCACTATGTCGGTACCGGGCCGGCCTTACAAATTCAGGATATATTAAAACACCTGGCGCTTTCGGGCAAAACGGGGATAGCTGTGATAATTGGTGTAGTTACCTTGCTGCTGGGCGCCAGTAGTATTTTTATTGAGATACAGGACTCACTAAATACCATATGGCGGGTGAAAGCCAAACCTAAACGCGACTGGGTCCACTTATTAAAAAACCGTTTTGTATCCTTTTCACTAATTATAAGCCTTGGTTTTTTGCTATTAGCAACACTCACAATAAACCTTATACTTGATGCCTTAAAGGGTAAGATTGAACGTTTTATACCAATTGTAACGGGGTTCCTGTTAAAAGCGGTTAACCTGGCGCTCACTCTTATAGTGATAACAACTTTGTTTGGTATCATTTTTAAGTTTTTACCCGATGTGAAGATCAAATGGAAAGATGTGCGATCCGGTGCATTTTTCACGGCCTTACTTTTTATGCTTGGTCAGTACATCATCAGCCTTTATATTCAGTATACAGCCCAGGGTTCCGCTTACGGGGCGGCGGGTTCCATTATTGTTATTTTGGTTTGGATCTACTATACATCGGCCATATTATACATCGGCGCCGAATTTACCCAGGTATACGCCGAAGCTATTGGCAGCAGCATTGAGCCGGCAGACTACGCGGTTTCTATTCAACAAACCGAGGTTGAAAGAGAAGTTAAAAATCTTCCCCCTCAAAATCCGCAATTGCAGGGACATCTGAAGAAGGAAACGAAGAAAGAAATTAGCAAGTAGTTGGTAGTATCAAGTAATTAGTATCAAGTATCAAGACAAAAAAAGGTTTGATAGCCGAGGTTTTTATGCGTCGCTTTCAGCTTAATGTAGTAAGCAGCCCACAAACTAAAAAAATAGCCACCTGCTGCAAACCACTTGCATCCTTCCTTCACAATATATTCACTTATTATTCCTAAATTCGTATAAGATTTATTTAAAAAAAATGGAAACTAAAGATCCTGAATACGTTTACAAAAACGTAATACAATTAACAGAAGACGACGCATCCCGTAAATATTTGGGTAAAGTATTTGCATGGATGTTTATAGCATTAGGCATTTCTGCTTTTTTCGCTTTCGAATTCTTCATTAACCCCAGCCTGATGAACCTGATCGTTGACCAGGAAAGAGGTGGATTTTCAACTTTAGGTTATGTTTCCATATTTGCACCGGTTGCTTTTTCATTTATTATAAGCTTCGGTCTTAATAGGTTATCATATCCGGTTGTTTTATTCCTGTTTATTGCCTATGCTGCTTCGGTGGGCATAAGCCTCAGCATTTTTGGCCTTATTTATACGGCAACATCAATATTTACCATATTTATTTGTGCCGCAGTAGTTTTTTGTATAATGGCTGTTGCCGGATATTTTACAACTATGGATTTAACTAAATTTGGCTCGATTTTAACCATCATATTTTTCGSTGCGTTTGCAGTAGGTATGGTTAATTTCCTTTTACATAGCCCACAAATTAGCTATGTACTTAGCTTTGTATTTGTTGTATTGATGGTTGGTTTAACCGCTTACTACATGCAAATGCTGAAAAGAATTGGTGCCGGACTTGAGTACGGAAGCGCCGAGTCAAAAAAACTGGTAATTATGGGGGCATTTGTGCTTTACACTACGTTTATAAACTTGTTTACATCGATGATGCGTTTATTCGGCAGCAGAAGATAATAACCCCGCAAAACATCTGTTATTAAAAGCTGCCTGCAAAAGGCGGCTTTTTTTGTACACATAAATTTACGCAGCATACAGATTGAAGGGTTAAACAACTATTGCATTTTACCGCTTTATTATGCACCTTTGCATTGCTTATGGAGAAAGACGGAGGGATTAGACCCTGCGATGTCTTAGCAACCTGTGCTTCACAAGGTGCTACATTCTACTCAGCCAGCCATACGGCCCTGGGAAAGATAAGCGAAAGTCAATATAACACCCGACTTTTCGATGTAAGCTTTAGTTTTCTGTTGCGTGTTGCCCGGTTTGTGTTGCCTGTGATTTGCGTTTTTGCGAATGCCGGTATACAAGACGCCCGCCACCCGCCACAGGAACCTGGCAACGGAAACAAACATGGACATTAGAAAAGAATTAGAAAAACGAATCCTTATAATTGACGGGGCTATGGGTACCATGATACAGCGGTACCAGCTTACCGAGCGGGATTTTCGTGGGGAAAGATTTAAAGATCATATCAGCGATCTTCAGGGAAATAATGACCTGCTGAACATCACACGCCCGGATATCATTAAAGCTATTCATGCCGAATATTTGGATGCCGGCGCAGATATCATCGAGACCAACACCTTTAGTACGCAAATAATTTCGCTTGCCGATTATAAGCTGGAAGAACTGGCTTATGAGCTGAGCTACGAGGGCGCTCGCCTTGCCCGCGAAGTAGCCAACGAATACACTAAAAAAAATCCATCAAAACCGCGTTTTGTTGCCGGTGCTGTTGGACCAACTAACCGTACCGCGTCCTTATCGCCCGATGTTAACGACCCGGGTTACCGTGCTGTTACTTTTGATGACCTGGCTAACGCGTATTACGACCAGGTTCGAGGTTTGGTTGATGGGGGATCGGACCTGTTACTGGTTGAAACCATATTTGATACCCTTAACGCCAAAGCTGCCTTGTTTGCCATCAATCGTTATGCGAATGAATCGGGTAAGCATTTGCCAGTCATGATCTCGGGTACTATAACCGATGCGTCAGGTCGTACTTTATCAGGGCAAACGGTTGAAGCTTTCTGGAACTCTATACGCCATGCCAACCTGCTTTCGGTAGGATTAAACTGCGCTTTGGGTGCTAAAGAAATGCGTCCGCACCTGGCTGAGCTTTCTGAGAAAGCGGATGTATTTATTTCGGCCTATCCCAATGCGGGCTTGCCAAATGAGTTTGGTCAGTATGACGAAACCGCGCATGAAACCGCGCACCAGCTTGATGATTTTATTAAAGCCGGGCTGGTTAATATTGTGGGGGGCTGTTGCGGCACTACGCCAGAGCATATTAAGTGTATTGCTGAACGAGCTGCAAAATACCCGCCAAGAAGAATTCCTGAAGTTGAACCCGATTTGCGCCTGAGCGGTTTAGAAGCCGTTACCATAAAGCCCGAAAGTATTTTTGTGAATGTGGGTGAGCGTACCAATATCACAGGATCGCCAAAGTTCTCGAAACTTATTTTAGCCGAGGATTATGAAGCCGCATTAGCTGTTGCCTTGCAACAGGTAGAGGGCGGTGCCCAGGTGATTGATATCAATATGGATGAGGGTATGATTGATTCGGAAGCGGTGATGGTAAAATTCCTGAACCTGGTGGCCTCCGAACCTGATATTGCCAAACTGCCTATCATGATCGATTCATCCAAATGGACGGTTATAGAAGCTGGGTTAAAATGCATCCAGGGTAAGGGTATTGTAAACTCTATTTCCCTAAAAGAAGGCGAAGAAAAGTTTATTGAATACGCCCGCAAAATATTAAGCTATGGCGCTGCCACAGTAGTGATGGCCTTTGACGAAACCGGGCAGGCCGATTCATTACAGCGCCGTACCGAGATTTGTAAACGCTCCTATGATATATTGGTTAACGTGGTTGGTTTCCCTCCGCAGGATATCATTTTCGACCCTAATATATTAACGGTTGCTACCGGCCTTGAAGAACACAACAACTACGCGGTTGATTTTATTGAAGCCACGCGTTGGATAAAACAGAACCTTCCACACGCCAAAGTAAGCGGTGGGGTTAGTAATATTTCCTTCTCGTTTAGGGGAAACAATGTAGTACGCGAGGCAATGCACTCGGCATTCCTGTACCATGCCATTAAAGCAGGTATGGATATGGGAATTGTGAATGCTGGGATGCTGGAAGTTTATGAAGAGATAGATAAAACCCTGCTCGAACTGGTAGAGGATGTATTGCTTAATCGCAGAGATGATGCTACCGAACGCCTGGTAGAATATGCCGATACCATTAAAAGTAAAGGTAAAGAGGTAGTGCGCGATGAAGAATGGCGCAAGGGAACTGTACAGGAGCGTTTATCGCACGCGCTTGTGAAGGGCATTATTGAGTACCTGGATGATGATGTGGAAGAGGCCCGTCAAGCTTACAGCAAACCACTGGAAGTAATTGAAGGCCCATTGATGGATGGCATGAACATCGTAGGTGATTTGTTTGGCGCCGGCAAAATGTTTTTGCCACAGGTGGTAAAATCAGCCCGGGTAATGAAAAAGGCTGTGGCTTACTTGCTGCCATTTATCGAGCTTGAAAAACAAAGGGTTATTGATGCCGGAGAAGACTCCAGCGGCAGCCGTGCCAATGCGGGTAAAATATTGATGGCCACCGTAAAGGGCGATGTGCACGATATTGGTAAAAATATAGTGGGCGTAGTTTTGGCCTGTAACAACTTCGAGGTAATTGACCTGGGCGTAATGGTACCAGCCCAAAGGATCATCGAGGAAGCAAAAAAACAAAACGTAGACATTATCGGCCTGAGTGGACTGATTACCCCTTCATTGGACGAAATGGTGCATTTTGCCAAGGAAATGGAACGTGAAGGTTTTACTATTCCGCTCATCATAGGCGGAGCTACCACCTCGCGCATCCATGCGGCAGTTAAGGTTGATCCTCATTACTCTGGTGCTGCAATCCATGTATTGGATGCATCACGCAGTGTAACCGTTTGCAGCAGCCTGATGAATCGCGAGGGCAGAGATGCTTATATCCGGAACATTAAGGAAGAATATGCCAAATCGCGCGAAGCGCATTTGAATAAAAAGTCGGATAAACGTTTTGTAGCCATCGGGCAGGCGAGGCAGGCCCGTTTCCAGATCAGCCTTGACGGTGATGTTGCGCCAAAGCCAACCTTTACCGGCACTAAAGTATTTGAATCGTACCCGCTGGAAGAACTTGTTCCCTATATTGACTGGACACCGTTTTTCCATACCTGGGAACTACGCGGCAGCTACCCCAAAATATTTGCTGATAAGTTTGTGGGCGATGAAGCCAAAAAGCTTTTTGATGATGCACAGGAACTGTTAAAGAAAATTGTAGACCAGAAACTATTACACGCCAATGGCGTGATTGGTTTTTGGCCAGCCAATAGTGTTGGGGATGATATTGAACTGTATACAGATGAAAGCCGTACTACTTTATTAACCCGCATCCATACGCTTCGTCAGCAGGCCGAAAAGGTTAAAGGCGATCCTTACTATGCACTGTCAGATTTTATCGCACCAAAAGAAAGCGGTGTGCCTGATTATTTTGGAGGATTTGCCGTGACTACAGGTATAGGCTGCGATGAACTGGTAGCAGAATTTGAAGCCGACCATGACGATTACAACAGCATTATGGCCAAAGCACTTGCAGACCGCCTTGCCGAAGCCTTTGCCGAGAAAATGCATGAGCTGGTGCGCAAGGAATATTGGGGTTACAGCAAAGGCGAGCAACTAAGTGCCGACGAACTGATCAAGGAAGAATACCAGGGCATCCGCCCGGCACCAGGCTATCCCGCCTGCCCGGATCATACGGAGAAAACTACCTTATTTGAATTGTTAAAGGCCGAAGATAATGCTAAAATGTACCTGACTGAAAGCCTGGCCATGACCCCGGCTGCGGCAGTAAGCGGGTTCTACTTCGCGCATCCGCAGGCCAGGTATTTTGGATTAGGAAAAATCAGTAAGGATCAGATTGAAGATTATGCTGTACGTAAGAATATGGATATTGAAACCGTAGAACGCTGGCTTGGTCCAAATATTAATTATTGATAATAACACACAACAAACCGTCATTGCGAGGTACGAAGCAATCCCCAACTATACAGAGCGGATTTGCAAATCGGGGATTGCTTCGTACCTCGCAATGACGGATATAATAAGAACCTCGCAACCCGAACCAAAATGAAGATAACGGACCATATTGCTAACGCAAAAGGCAAAACACTATTCTCTTTCGAACTTATTCCTCCACTAAAAGGTCAAAGCATTCAAGGAATCTATGATGCTATTGACCCTTTGATGGAATTTAAGCCTCCGTTTATTGATGTTACTTCGCTGCGCGAGGATTATATATATAAACAGCATGATAATGGCTTGCTGGAGAAGCTAAGCTACCGCAAACGCCCCGGCACCATTGCTATTTGCGCAGCTATCATGAATAAATATAAGGTTGATACCGTACCGCATTTGTTGTGTGGTGGCTTTACCAGGGATGAAACAGAGAATGGCCTGGTTGATTTGCAGTTTTTAGGGATCGAGAATGTACTCGTACTTCGTGGTGATGCCCGCCGTGGTGATGCCTCTTTTGTGCCAACTCCAAACGGACACAACTACGCTACTGATCTATTGCAACAGGTGGTAAATATGAACAATGGTATTTACCTCCACGAGCATAATGACGCGAGCCTGAAAACCAATTTCTGCATCGGTATTGCCGGTTATCCTGAAAAGCATTTTGAAGCACCAAACCTTAAAACCGACTTTAAATACCTGAAACAAAAGGTGGATATGGGCGCCAATTTTATTGTTACCCAAATGTTTTTTGACAACCAGAAGTACTTCGATTTTGTAAATAACTGCCGGGCCAATGGTATTACCGTACCTATTATACCGGGCTTAAAACCGGTTACCACATCAAAGCAGCTGATTAACCTGGCCAAAACTTTCCATATTGATATGCCCGAAGATTTGTGCGACGCGGTTAATGGATGTAAGTCTGAAAAGGATGTAAAGGATATCGGTGTGGAGTGGATGATAAACCAATGCCGCGAGCTGATGGCATTTGGCGTACCCGTACTGCACTTTTATACCATGAGCAATGCCGGGCCGACTAAAAGAATAGCGGAAGCGATTTTTTAATCGGTTTTTAAATATCCGTATAAACAAAAAACGATGTTCTTAAAGGAGAGCATCGTTTTTTGTTTATACATAGACGTTTTYCCTGTTTCTATAATGATTTCAATTTTTTGTTGCTTATCAAGCACGAACCCATGGTGAAAGCAGCCTTTTTAATCAAGGTGGCTACTACTGTTTTATAGCGTGTGATTGCACAACGTACTAATACAGTTTCGCTTGCGTAGAAATACGCAATATATATCCGGTGAAACAAGCAGTCAAAAACAGTACTTATTGTAAATGAGAAGCTTACAAAATCAAAGCCAGGTTTATATTTTGATTAAGGCATATTGCCCTGTTGAAATAATAACTTATTAACCTTAGTTTTATCCAAATTAATTCCTAACCCTCATTAAATTCAACCATGGAAACAAAAACAACTAGGGATACCAGCCCAATCACCGGCGAAGAAGGTGCCGCAATTGACCTTGAACTTGCAGCCAGCTGGACACGGAACCACAGGCGTCATAATCCAAGAGATGTCGAATCGCAGTTCTTTGGCAATAAAATCCTAAATCATATTCTGCAACAAGAAGGATGTATGGGCATACGTATTTATTATGCTAACGATCAAACACCAAATGGATGGCAAAAATTTTGGATCTCTGTAAGTAATTTTATACTATCAGTTTTTGCAAATGTAAAAGGCCAAAAACATTTTGTTATTGTAGGAGTATCTGCAAACGGTGAAGACCAGCTACCAGATGAAAAGAGTGGCAAAATATCAACACCAAACGGACATGTCGAACTGAAAATGTTAAAACTTGCATCAACATCGTCAACATATTTAGTTGGTGAAATGTCTGCACCGTGTCCCGGTTCCACCGGTTGCCCTCAAAGTAGCGTTCTTAGCGGTTCTTAAAATCATAACAAAGTTATTTATATGCCTTTAGATGCGTTGTTGGTCGATATTTCAGTAATATCAGGTGTCGCGCCGGTATTGGCTGCAATATATTACTATAGGCAATTGGATAAGACGCTGAAAATTGCATCTTTATATTTTTTGATTGCTTTTTTGGTCGATGCGGGATTGTGGCTATCGTTCCATGAATGGAAAATAAAAAACACAATGTCCGCTCTATATGGGTTTGTTCTGATTAGCATCATATTGTTTGGCCTCATGTATTACAATATTTATGCAGAGGGCAAACTCAAAAAAACAGCTATTATCTTAAGTATTTCAGCAATGATTGTCGCTTTATTTGATGCTCAAAATTTATTGGCTTATCCCTCACTCTCGATAACGACATTGAGTTTAATGCTGATTGTTTTTTCGTTAATTTATTTTTATAAATTATTGAACCCGTTAAAATATATCGCCATTGAAAAGCAAAGCCTTTTTTGGATAAATGCAGGAGTGCTGTTTTATTCATCTGTTAATATATTCCTGTTTATGCTGCTCACACAAATACCGGCAAATAACCGACCTAATTACTATATCATAAACAGTCTAACTAACATTATTGCTAACATATTGTATTCAGTCGCTTTACTTTGCCAGCCCCAGAAAACAACCTTATCCCGGTATTAATTATCGGAACATTAGTGGTGGTTGTATTAATCACCTGCTTATTTTTCTTCGTGATTATTTATCAGCGTAAAATGATAAAAAACCAGCTTGAATTGCGGGCCTTGCACGATGCAAGGCAAAGCGACCTAATGGCTGCTGTTTTTGAAACCCAGGAAAGCGAACGCAAACGCCTGGCCGAGGATTTGCACGATAGTGTAGGGCAGGTTTTATCGGCTATAAAACTTAATTTGCACCGGCTTGATAAAAACTGCATCAGTGAAACAACCCAGCCCCTGCTGGCCGATACCCGCAGGCTTACTGATGAATGCATTCAGGAGATTCGCAATATTATTCACAATGTTTTGCCTCCTGTACTTACCGATTATGGATTACTTGTGGCTGTTGAAGCCCTGAGCAGTAAGGTTGAGCAAAACACTCACATTAAGGTGAAGTTTAGCAAAAACATGCCCGATCAGCGCTTTCCACATGAAATTGAACTTGCCCTTTACCGAATAGCGCAGGAGCTTTTTGGCAACGCTATTAAACACTCTGATGCCACTGTTATTTACCTGTCTATAAATAAAGAGGGTAATTATATGGTGATGGAATTTAAGGATAATGGAGTAGGTTTTAACCAGGGTGAAGTAACACAAGGGTTTGGAATTAAAAACCTTGAAAGCCGGGTGCAGCTCATTAACGGCGAAATTAATATTTACAGCAAACCGTTAAATGGCACACTTACTACTATTAAATTAAAAATAACATAGTTTTGTATCTTTAATCTATCTTTATCCAACTATTTGTTAATCAATGAGTACAATTAAATTAGGTATAGTAGATGACCATAAAATTTTCAGGAATGGACTAAAAGCCACACTTGAAGATTGCGAAGATTTTGACCTGGTACTTGAAGCATCAAACGGCAAAGAATTGATGGGTTTATTAACAACCCAAACCCCCGATGTGCTATTGATGGATATTAAAATGCCCGAGATGGACGGCATCCAAACGGCATCAGCTGTTCATCAGCATTATAAAAACATCAAGATACTGGCGCTATCCATGTTTAACGAGGATAAGTATATTGTGGATATGATGAAGGCCGGTGCATCGGGCTATTTGCTTAAAAATGCCGAACCTGAAGAGATTATCGAAGCAGTATCTACCGTACATAATAAGGGTTTTTATTTTAACGAACACTTATCCATCACCCTTATTAAACAGTTGATGGGCAATGATCACTCCGAAAGCGTAACTCAAAATAAAGCCGACCTTAATGAACGCGAGATAGAAGTGCTCAAACTGGTTTGCCAGGAATGCTCAAACCAGGAAATAGCCGACAGGATTTTCCTGAGCGTACGTACCGTTGAAGGCTACCGCGCCCGCTTATTTGAAAAAACCGGTTCAAAAAACCTGGTCGGCCTGGTTATTTACGCTATTAAACGCGGAATCATTAATGTAACCTGATTTTTAAGCCGATAGCTTTTTGGCACTACTGATTAGGTTATGCATAAACTTTTTACGGTAATTAAGGGGGCTAAGATGCATTTTGGCTTTAAACATTTTATAAAAATGTGAAACATCGCCAAAGCCGCTTTCATATGAAATTTCTGATATAGGTTTGTCTGTTTGTACCAATTGCTGAATGGCATAATTGAGCCTGTATTCAATTATAGTTTCCATAAATGTTTTACGGGTTACTTTTTTAAAGTATTTGCAAAATGCATTTGTGGTCATGTTGGCTATACCGGCCGCTGTATCCAATGATACCTGTTTTCTGAAATTCTCAACCAAGTAAGCAAATACCGGGTGTATGCGTTCCCGCTCAGCAGATAAGCGCTCGGCTACAATACGGTGCTGATCGAGCAAAATATACTCATCTGATGAGGCCAGGCGCTGCAGTATTTCCAATAAGCCTATAAGTATCCTGAAATTACTTTTTTCTTCTACCAGGTTCAACAAAAGCTGCTTAACCTCAACCTGGGTATCCGAGTGGAATGATATGCCGCAGCCGCTTTGTTGAAAAAGCCTTTTGATATGCTGCAACTCAAACTTATTAAAAAAATCATCTCCTAAAAAAGCATCATTAAATTGGATCACTATTGCTCCCGCTTCGGCTGCTATTGAATCACCTGCTTCCAGTTTCCAGCAATGCGGCAGGTTTGGGCCAAGCAACACAACATCGCCAGATACAAAATCTTCCATGTGGCTGCCAACATATCGCTTGCCGCTTCCTTTTATAATGCAGGTTAGCTCATATTCCTCGTGAAAGTGATAAGGGGCATCAAATGCCAGTTTATCAAATTTTCTGACCAGGAATGATTGACTACTTGAGGGCTGAAGAACTTCGTACGATGCCTTTATCATTGCCTATTTTAACGTAGAATTTATTTATATGTTAAGTTACGGATAAAATAATCCATAATTACACCATTCTTTTCATTTTTTATCGGCTAAAGTTAAACTTACTTTGAATATAAACTAAAAAAATATGAATACCAAGGTTTCTGATCTGTTACTGCTGGACGATTTTATAAAATTACCGGAAGAAAGCATTCACGAATTCCGGGAAAAGGGGCACACCCTGATTCAAAACATACTTTCAAAAGAAGAAATAGAAGCTTACAGGCCTGTAATCGTCGGCGCTGTCGATAGGTATAATACCGAGAAACGCAAACTGGAAGACAGAGATACTTATGGCAAGGCTTTTTTACAGATCATGAACCTGTGGACGCTTGATGCCGATGTAAAAAGGTTTGTGTTTGCTAAACGCCTGGCCAAAATTGCCGCCGACCTCATGGGGGTTGAAAATGTAAGAATTTATCATGACCAGGCCCTGTTTAAGGAAGCGTGGGGTGGCCCCACCCCATGGCACCAGGATCAATATTACTGGCCAATTGATACCAATAACACGGTAACTATGTGGATGCCGCTGGTTGATATTGATGCAGATATGGGTATGCTCACCTTTGCATCAAACTCTTATACTAAGGGAGCCGTTTTTAACCATGAGATCTCGGATGAGTCGGAATCTGCATTTGATGACTATGTGAAAGATAATAACTTCCCGATAAGTCGCGCAAGAAACATGAAGGCTGGCGATGCTACCTGGCACCGTGGTTTTACTATACACAACGCGCCCGGTAACAACTCTAATAAAATGCGCGAGGTGATGACCGTTATTTACGTGGCTGATGGCGCGCGTATTACCCCATATAAAAACGAATGGCAAAAAAAAGATCACCATAAATGGCTAAAGGGTAAACCAATTGGTGGGCTGATAGATTCAAAACTTAATCCGAAATTGCTATAGAATACTAAAAAAGACTGTCTCTTAATAAGAGACAGTCTTTTTTAGTATTCAGTATTGCGCTTTTAAATAAGCGGTTTTATTGGCCGGCGGTGCCTAATGTCCACTGTTGGCAGGTGGCGCCATTATAATCATATAATGCCAGCTGAACGCCATCGGCAGTTGAAGCATTGGGTACCTCTACTACCCGGTTGCCATTTAACGATGTAAATACCAAACCGCCATTTGCGGCCCTTTCTAAATTGAACTTTTGACAATTATTATTCAGGTAGGCATACAAATCTAACGGAGCGCCGTTTGCTGCATTACAATTGGTAACATCTGCAGCCAAACCGCCTTGTACACATGTTATTTTATAAATGCCGTTGCCAAGTGCTGTAAAGTCCCATTGCTGGCATAAAAGCCCGTTACTGGCGCCTTGTGCAATAGCTTGCTGTGAAGCCCCTGTACAGCCCCATGCATCCCAAACCTTGCCACTGTTGTTATTTATAATTTTAAAACGACCAGCGGCAATCCAGTCTTGCGTAATAAATGGCCAGCCACCAGACCAACCCATATTACCTACCGCCAACGTTGGTGTGCCATTATTATCGCCGCTATAATAATGATAGGTAACAAAATTATACCCGTTTTCGGAATAAAGGCCTACCTGCCCGGGTCCTATATATTTACCCGAGGTACTTAATACCGTAGTACCACCGCCACTAAGCAGGTTTACGCCGTTTTTATCTACATAGGTACCATTAGGGCTGGTTGATCTGCCCATTTGAACGTAATAGGTGCTGCTGGTGCCGTTGCAGCAAATGCCCTTATTATAAAACAGGTAATAATAACTGCCATTCCTGATCACGTACGATGCTTCATTTTCGCTACTGCTGCTGCCTGCTATATTTTTAACAGTGCTGTTAAGCCTTTTACCTGTAGCAGGATTTATCTGAGCTATCCAGATACCGGTTAAGTGCGATCCAAATGTCATCCAGTAATTTCCACTGGCATCTGCAAATACCGCAGGGTCAATGGAGCCATACACTGTATTATTATCAGAGTAAACAACCATTCCCTGGTCCGTCCATGTAGTTAAGTCGGTACTGGTTGCTACCCCTATTGCGCAAGGTTTTGCACCCATCGAAACAGAGTAATACATATAATACTTGCCTCCCATGTATATACATTCGGGCGCCCAAAAATTTCCTCCAAAACCAGATACATATGAATTTATCCAGCTTGGCCATGTTCCCGAAGAAAATACGGTTGAAGCTGCTGTCCATTTTATTAAATCAGTTGAGGTAAGGTGATATATTTGGTTGCCTGTGCCCCAAACATGATAAACCCCATTACGTTTAATTATAGTTGAAGGATCATGAATACCAGTGGCGCCTGCTAAAGAATTTATAGTTTTAGTTTTACTTGTTGCCGCAGTTTCTGCTTCGGCAATGGTTTTGACCCGCTCACTTTTTTTACAGCTTACTGTAATAGCAATTGTTACTACCGCTAAAACTTTGCAAAGCGCGGCCAGTGAAAAATTTCTTTTCATAAAAAAATAGATAAAATTGGTTGGTGCCTACTCTTAAGATTTTCGGCTTCGTCTATAATTGGAGAAACTGCAAACTTACATGCAGGTAATTATTAGTGTTTATTTAACAATTATAATTAAATAATTAATAGAAAGAAAACTTTTAATAATTATTTTGATGTTTGAAATAGTGTAAATAATACACTTGGACGGCACCATTTATCTCACACAATAGCCTGTTAAACAGCGAAAAAGGCATTTAGTAACATTTTTTATGTTGATGGGCTTATAGATTGTATATAATATAGGTAATGGCATAAAACTTAATTATATAATTAATAATTGTGTTAACAACAAATATTAATTTAAATGACCACAATCCTTTTATTAAGAACAAAAGTTTACCGGCAATTTATATCCGTATGCTTCTCTAAAAAAAATCAACAGTTTTTTGCGCATGGTTTCAATTGCCGAAAAAACCAACTGGCAGGATTGAACATAAAAAAAGGTTGCCAGTTAAAACCGACAACCTAAGGCGTTTGTAAAATTATGTCTTACGCAAACAAACCATTCACCAAAATTTACCCCGCTACCCAAACCGCATCAACAAACCACTTTTTGCCGTCAAAAAACTGGGTTACCGGTGCAAAACCGGCGTTTATGGCTATCTGGTCGGTTTGCATGAGGGTGAATTTTTGAGAGATTTCCATGAAGATGTATTCGTTTTTCGTAAACGTAATCGTTTCCTTTTCATTTATCTTCACCTGTTGATCCTCCAGGCTGATGAGGTAACTTTTGCATGCACCTGTTTCGGGGTCATAGGTTGGGTAATGATCAAATTTGGTCAGATCAAAATCTGCCCGAAGTTCGCGATTGATACGCTCAAGCAGGTTAAGGTTGAATCTTTTGGTAATCCCTCCTTTGTCGTTATACGCAGCCAGCACTACTTTAGGATCCTTTTTAAGGTCCATTCCAATCAGCACCATGTCGCCTTCTGATAAGTTATTTCTTAACTCCCTGCAAAATTCGATTGCCTCTGGCACCGGCATATTGCCAATATTTGATCCTAAAAACAAAACTACTTTTCGTCTTGACGATATCGAAGCTGCTTTTTTCAGCATATCAAAATATTCGCCGTTAAGCCCGGTAATCTTTAAACCCGGCAAAGTTACCGGCAGGGTGATATTAAGATATGATATTACATTTTCAGATATATCGATAGGCAAATAGGTAAAATCGGCTTTTTTTGCCAGCAAATCTTTCAGCAGGTAAGTCGACTTCATTGCATCGCCTGCACCAAGTTCTATCAGGTCAAATGTATCTCCCAAAGCAATGAGCGCATTGGTGATCTCATCGGTACTTTCAGAAAATATTTCCAGTTCGCAATTGGTTGGATAGTATTCTTCACAGTTCATCAACTCCTGGAAAAGCTTATCACCATTGGCATCGTAAAAATACTTTGAATTTAAACGTTTGGGCGACGATTGTAACCCGGCTATAACATCTTTATAAAACAAATCAGTTTTGGTGCCTGTTGTTGGGTTCAATTCGGTTTGTATTAAGGTTGAGTCCATATCTTCCTGTTTTTTTTGCTTTTACCGTGCAAGTCTTATGCCAGTAAATTGCCAGCGTAAATGTGTTTGAAAAAAGTTGCGATAAGTTATCCTGCTATGCCCCGGCGAAGTTACTTCAGATGCACCACGCAGTACCTTTTGGTTCACCATAAACTTACCATTGTATTCGCCAATTGCACCGGGAGCTTTTGCAAAGCCGGGGTAAGGGAGGTATGAGCTTTCGGTCCATTCCCAACTTTTACCCCAGCTAAATTGGGTTGCTGCTGCTTCCCACTCAAACTCAGTAGGCAAACGGAGGCCTTTCCATGAGGCATAAGCATAGGCTTCGAAATAGCTGATATGGCAAACGGGATCTTTTAAATTAAGCGGCAACAAGCCACGGAAGGTGTAGTTTTGCCATTCGCCATCAATTAAATGCCAGTAAAGCGGCGATTCAATCTTATTGGTATTTACCCAATCCCAGCCTTCAGCGTGCCAATGCCTAAAATCATGATAACCACCACTATTGATAAACTCCAGGTACGCTGCATTGGTAACCAGGTTTGGGCTTATTTCATACGTATTCAAATAAACCTTGTGCCGATTCAGCTCATTGTCAAAACAAAACCCATCGCCGGTATGGCCTATTTCATATACCCCTTCATCTATCTTAATAAAACCGGGACTGCCGGCTTTTTGGGTCTTTGGCGAGATATACTTATCAGAATAAGCAGGAAACAATGGGTTATGCCCCAAAATGTATTTGATATCGGTTAATAAAAGCTCCTGGTGTTGTTCTTCGTGATTAAAGCCGAGGATAAGCAACTCTTTTATTTCTGCCGATGGCTCCTCGCACAGGAATTTGGCCATGGCCTCATCCACATAAGCGCGGTATTGGTAAATATCGGCAACCGTTGGGCGGCTTAAATTACCCCTGTCGGTACGAATAACCCTGTTGCCAACCGTTTCATAATAGCTATTAAAAACGTAATTATAATTGGGGTTAAATTCCTGGTAACCCATAAAATATGGTTTCAGAATAAAAGTTTCAAAAAACCAGGTAACATGCCCTATATGCCATTTGGGCGGACTAACATCAACCACCGGCTGTACCACGTAATCTTCCGTTTGCAGGGGGCTGCAGATCTGCTCCGTACGCTGGCGAACTCTTTTATAACAATTGGCTAAATCCATCGAATTACTTACTATTCAAATATCGTTTAAGGTTTGAAATTGTTTTAATATTTAAACTCTTTGCCTGTTGCCTTCTCATCATTAACGCGTAAGCATTGTTAAAACCAATTGGTTTTAGCCATTTTACCTGGTAGCGTTTTTTAAACTCCTGCTGCACATAGTTGTATGTGCTGTCATTATTTTTTGTTACCCTGGCAACTGTTTCCGGCGATGCCTGTAATATGGCCAGCAAACCTGTGCCGGTATACTCGGGGTAAAAATCAATCTGATCATTAGTTAAGGCATCAAAGCAAATTTTGGTGCCCCCCAACCCTGTTTTTGTGGATATATCATAATTGGTATATCCCTTTATCAGCATACTATATATATTGGCCAGGATGTATTGCTCGCCAAATATTTTTGAACCGATGCGAACGATTCCGGCATTTCCCTCACGGGATGACTTATACAGTTTATTGGCTACCAGGAAATCCCTGGCTACACGTTCCGGGCTTTGGTGAAGATAGTCTGTACGGTAGTTTAATACCGTCATAACGGAATCATTTATTTTGCCCGATAGCAGGTTTAATGTCTTTTCCAGGTCAGGAAATTTCCCGAGCGATTCTTCGCGGATGATAGGCGCAGCATAATAGGGTGGAAAAATCCCCTTGTCGTCATCCAGTACCACCAGGTCATATGCCTTTAACCGGCCATCGGTTGAGTAACCGCTGATGACATCCAGTTGCTTCTCAAACGCGGCCTTATACATCACGGCATCGCTGATTACGATGGTATGGATCTTTAAACCGTACTTACGCTCCAAGCCAAGGTTGCCATCCTGCCTGCCCATAAACTCGGGCGTAAAGCCGGCGGTAAGCTTGCCGCCATAAGCCGATGGAATAAAGTAAAATGACGACAACAATATCAGCAGAACAGGTATTGCATAGGCGCTTGCCTTAATCTTTTTGAAGTTAAGCTTTTGCACCCGGGATAACAGGAAATCAAAAATGATAGCCAGTAATGCCGCCGGAATTGCCCCGGCCAGTATCATATTGGTATTGTTAAGCGAGATGCCCCCGAAAATAAACTCACCTAAGCCACCCGCGGCTATATACGAGGCCAATGTTGCCACGCCCACATTAATCACCGTAGCGGTGCGGATACCGGCTAAAATAACGGGCATAGCCAAAGGCAGCTCCACTTTAAATAATACTTGCCACTTATTCATCCCCATAGCTACTGCCGCTTCCTTTACCGCGGCATCAACCCCGGTAATGCCGGTATAGGTATTGCGAATTATAGGCAGCAATGCGTAAAGCAATAAAGCAACAATTGCGGGTTTGGCACCTATTCCTAAAACCGGGATCATGAAACCCAGTAGCGCTATGCTTGGGATAGTTTGTAACACACCTGCAATGCCCAAAACCGGTCCCGAAAGTTTTACTTTACGGGTAATAAAAATGCCCAGCGGCAAGCCAACAAGCACTGCAATAAAAAGCGAGATAAAAGTAAGCCCGATATGCTGCAGTGTTTGTACCGCAAGTTTATCGGCCTGCTGGCCCATAAACTCAAACAATGTTTGCTGCTGCTCATTCATGCTACCGCTTGTTTTTATATTGATAAAAAGCCGACATCAATTGTTCAAAGCTCACTGGTTTCTGCCTGTTTTGATCCTTAACGATGTTGATGGTTTCCTGGCGGCTGAATTTGAAATTTTCCAATACAGTCCAAACATCCATATCAGATGATAACGAAGAGGTATTAGTCTCCTTATACAAATCAGGCAGCAAATCCCACAGGTCATCCAATCGTACTGCTTTAAATTCCAGCTGCAGGCGTTGATCCTTTAGGAAACCTTCAACAAATTCGGTGACAGGCTCAAACAACAATTCGGCAGGGGTGCCCGATTGTACAATTTTACCCTTATCCATCAAACAGATCCTGTCGCCCAATTCAAAGGCTTCCTGCACGTCATGGGTAACCATAATGATGGTTTTCCGTGTCAACTCATCAAGCGCCTTAAATTCCTTGTGAATGTTCGATCGGGTTACATTATCCAGGGCGCCAAAAGGCTCGTCCATCAGCAAAACCGGCGGATCGGATACCAGGGCCCTTGCCAGCCCTACCCGCTGCTGCTGCCCGCCGCTCAGTTCATTTGGATAAACATTCAGGTAGCTGGCATCAAGGTGCAGCTTTTCCATCAATTCGGCAGTGCGGCGTATGGTTTTCTTTTTATCCCATTTAAGCAATTGCGGAACTACAGCAATATTTTCGGCAACGGTATAATGGGGAAATAGTCCGTTATTTTGCAATACATAGCCAATACCCCGCCGTAAAGCTTCGGGTTGCTGCTCAAATATATTTTTGTTATTGATATAGATATTGCCGCTGGTAGGCTCTATCAAACGGTTTATCATTTTTAACGTGGTGGTTTTACCACAGCCGCTGGTGCCCAGCAAAATGAGGTTCTCCTGTTCCTGCACTTCCAAAGATATAGCATCAACGGCTTTAATATTGCCAAACTGTTTACTTATACCTTCAACCTTTATCATATGGTAAAACTAATCTTCCAAAGCTAAAAAAAGATTATTCAATGATTCGGAATACAGTGGATGCGCGAACACACAATGGCGGATCCTGTCGTAAGTAATACCGCCTTCCATAGCCATCTGTAACACCGTCATGATCTCGCCCCCTTCGGGCCCTAACACAGTAACACCTAAGATTTTTTTGGTTTTTTTATCAACCACCGCTTTCATAAAACCCCGGGTATCGCCAGTTTCAATAGCACGGGCAACGTGTGTCATAGGTAGCCGGGCTACTTTATAATCTAATCCTTGCTTTTTGGCCCCGGTTTCATCTATTCCTACCCGGCCTAATTGCGGATCGGTGAACATGCAGTAAGGCACAGGCCTATCGGTAGTATTTAGGTTTTGTTTTTCGATAAGGTTACGGTATACAATCGTATAATCGTTGTAAGAGATATGTGTAAACGCCGGACCACCTTTTACATCACCTAAAGCATAAATACCTTTCACATTGGTTTCCAGCTTTGAATCTACTTTAATATGCCCTTGTTCATCTGTTTTTACACCTGCTTTAACTAAACCCAGCGTTTCGGTTTGCGGAATGCGCCCAATAGCCACCAAAACATGGGTGCATTTAATCTTTTTTTCCTCCCCATTAATTGTTGCCGTGGCTGTTATTTTACCATCTTCCTTTTGCTTAAACCGGGTGGCTTGCGCATTGGTATGGATATTGATCTGCTCCACCTCCAGTATCTTTTGCATCTCGGCCGACACATCCTCGTCTTCATGAGAAACTATCCTTGCTGATTTTTCTAATATGGTAACTTTACTCCCGAACCGGCGGAACATTTGTCCAAATTCTAAGCCTATATAGTTGCCCCCTAAAATCAAAAGATGTTTTGGCACATAATCCAGATCCAGTATGGTAGTTGAAGTGAGGTACTCAATTTCATTAAGCCCTTCTATTTCCGGGATTAAAGGTTTTGCACCCGGATTTAAAAAAATAAGATCGGCCTGCAGGCTTTGATTTTTGCCGTTATTAAGGATAACTGTAACTGTTTTTTCGCCTGTAAAAGTAGCCTCACCAAAAACAACATCCAACCCTTTTGTTTTCTCGGCTGCGTGCTGGCCGCCCATACGTGAGTGCATCACAATATCATCCTTCCGTTTTTTTATTTTAGGCATGTTAACCGAAAATCGCTTTACCGGCACGCCCAAATCAGCGCTTTTGGCGGCCATATAAGCCGCCTTTGCCGATGCCACCCAGGTTTTAGTAGGTGTGCAACCATCATTTACGCAGGTACCACCATAAAATCGTTTTTCTATAATTACGGTTTTCATGCCGGCCAGGGCAAGTTTTTTGGCAAGCGGAGCGCCGGCCTGACCCGCGCCAATGACGATGGCATCGTATTTCTTCATGTTTAGTCGGTTATTTTAACGCCCTTCCAAAATGCAACATAGTTGGTAATGTTTGCAGCCGCTTCTTTGGGCTGCGGATAATACCAGGCCRCATCCTGATTTTTTTTGCCATCTACATTGAGGGTATAATATGATGCAAGGCCTTTCCACGGACAGGTAGTATGCGTATCAGTAGTTTCCAGGTATTCGGCCTTAACACTATCTTTAGGGAAGTAATAATTATTTTCGACAATAATAGTATCATTGCTTTCGGCGATTACCTTATCATTCCAGATTGCTTTCATAAGTAAATTGATTTTATGGTAAAGATAGCCTTAACAGTTGCAGTTTTACAATGAAAATAGGGCTATTTTGTTTGGTAAATAAAAAAACAACATTCATTATCAGCGACAAACAAATAAAATTTAAATTTTATTTTATTTTTATCATTAAAGCTATATCTTTGCATTCCCAAAATAAGGGAAACAAAAATAAAAAAGGCCCGTTCGTCTAGGGGTTAGGACGTTAGATTTTCATTCTAGAAACAGGGGTTCGATTCCCCTACGGGCTACTATAATAAGTTTAAACATCTAACAACTTGATTGTTAGATGTTTAAACTTATTTTTTAGCTGCGTTTTTTTTCAATCCAACTTTTACAGAAATAAATTAACTTCCTATTATTCAATGACTTGCGTTGTTTTATAGGTGTTCCAATCCCTTTTGGGGATWCATTCTGAATACTCTTTAAGTTTCAGAGTCTAAATCTTTGTCATTTTCATCGTCATCCATTATTATCTCTACTATAACTTGGGCAATCAGATCTAATAATTCAGCCTTGTTATTATCAATATTTGATGGTTCTTTTTTTGCAATTCTTTTGGCTGGTCTTTTTTTTCATTTTAATAATATTGGTTAAAGGCTAATATAGTTTTCATCGAAACTTAAAAGCATAATACCACTTTGGTTTTTATAGGTATTGATAATCTCCATTCCGGTTGTGGTCGCTATTCCATTTATGAGATAGGCAAACAACTCCTCCGACTGTTTAACTTTGGTATGATGTGTTGCTGGGAATATTTCGGGATCTAATATGAGTGTTAAGCTTTCAATGAAAAATCTGGTTATCAGATCGATATCAAAATCATCACGGTATAAACCCATTTTAATGCCGCGTTCTATACTTACTTTAATGGCTTGATGAAGGAACAGAACCTTATGGTCCTTTAATTTTTTAAAGGCTGATTCATGGTTTTTTTCGAGATCATAAACGATGGCTGGGTTTAATATATTGAAAAACTCCATGGCATACCCTAATAAGAAATACAATTCAATAATGGCATCGCCACTTTTTGCCATCGGAGTCTTACAGCGAAAGACGTGCTTATCCGTTTCTTTATCTACTAATGCCTCGACTAATGAATCTTTATTGGCATAGAACTGATAAATTGTTTTCTTACTGATGCCTAAGTCAGCAGCAATATCATCCATACTGATACTGCGGATACCATAACGGATAAAAAGGGCATGCGCTCTGTCGGCTATTTTTTTTGAAGTCTCCATAGTTGGAACTGTTAATTCTTTTTTAGTCCTCAAATCTTCCATAGTTGAAAGGGGACTTACATCCTGCTTATGAGATATTTACTTTATAAGCTTTTTTATAATACCGGCGGATTGGTCTCCACCTTATTTCGTTTAATATGGTGGCCAGTTCTATAAAAAGCACTTTGCTGAAAACAAAGGAAATCTCTGCTGTTGGTAATAAATCATTTTTATAGGGTAACCTCTTACTGTAAACTGTAAAACTTTTCGAGCACCGAGATCCTGTCGTTATAATACATACCATACCAGGTTTTGATGGCGATAATGGCCGAGCGGGCAAACACTTTATTGTCGTTTTTAGCGCCTATGATATTTTGTATAAGTTGTTCATCGTTGTTATGGGTCGCTAAAAGACCCTGGCTTTTATTAAAGTATGAACGGAACCTGTGCTTTTGAGATAGCTCATCAAGTTTAGATTCAAGACAGCTGCGTAATTTTTCTGATAGGTCAATAAAATTTTGACCTTTTTCAGATCTTAAAAAAATTTGTTCTTTCATTTTAATCGGGATTTAGGCCAGAAAAATTGAAAAAGAGAAAGACAGATAATATAGAACCTAAATAATAGTTCGTCTGGCCTGGCAGTGCTGTGAAAATAAGGCTAATGGAGCCGATGGTTTTTCAAAAACCATCGGCAAGCCAAAATTTATGTTGTCTTTTATTAATTCACTGCACGGTATTTGATTAATATGCTTCAGTGGTGTGACTAACAACAAGTTTCGCAGCCGTACCTCCTGAATTTCTTTTGGTCCTCCAATTATTGATGCGCAGTTTTATGGTATCTACCATATAATATAGCATAGGGATAATGAATATGGTGAGCATCAGGGAGGATAATAAGCCACCGATCATTACAATACCCAAGCCATTTTTCCATTCAGACCCTGCGCCTTTATCCAGTGCAATCGGAAGCATCCCAGCCACCATGGCAATGGTTGTCATTAATATAGGCCGTAAACGTTCTTTCCCCGCCTCCACAATGGCATCGTACGAATTGGTGCCGTGCTCTTTTAAATGATTGGCAAAATCAACGATAAGAATACCATTCTTCATGACCAGTCCAAAAAGCATGATTAGTCCAAGCATGGTGAAAATGCTAAAATTGCCCTGCGACAAGTTAAGGGCAAGAACTGCACCGACCAAAGACAAGGGTATTGTAAACAGGACCACTAACGGATAGATGAAATTATCATACAAGGCTACCATTACCAGATAAACCAGTATAAAGGCAGAAATCAGGGCGGTAGCCAGGGCACCAAAAGAATCTGCCTGGCGCTGAATATCACCGGTGTAAGTCATTTCTATACCTTTAGGCAAGGGATCAGCCAATAAGGCTTTATTGATATTGTCAGATAATACACCTGATGTCATTCCTAACACGTTACTTCTTACCGTTACTGAAGATCGCCTGTTCCTCCGCTCCAGTAAAGAAGGTCCGCTGCTTTGTTTGATCGTTGCAAACTGGGATAGTTTGATCAGTTGGTTGCTATTATTAACAAAACTGATATCAGCGACGCTCTGAGGGTTTCGGCGGTCAAATTCATCGAGCCTGATATTGATATCATAGTCATCTGTACCCACCTGGTATTTGGTATCGGTATTACCTGTGTAAGCATTTTGCATGGTGGCGCCAACGGTATAAATATTCAGACCAAACTGTGCCATTTTTTCGCGGTCTATCTGCACGTTAACCTCCGGATTACCTTCTTCGACGGTAACTGAAACCTTGTTTGAACCGGGGAGACCTATAATGATTTTTTTAAGTTTTTGCGCGGCTTGCATTAACACTTCCTGGTTATCGCCATTCAATACAATTTGTATCGGATCATCTCCGCTGGCCAGTGCAACCAGTGTAGGCTCAATTTTAATTCCCGGAAATTGTTTAACCAAGTCAGCTTTCATTTTCAACATGAATTGCTCGGTTGTTACATTTCTTTCCTTAGCTTCTACCAGCTTTACTGTCAATATTGACTTATAGGCTGCTGCAAGTCCTCCAGGTGCCGATGGATCAGCCCCAGCAACGTTGGAAAACACTTTGACCACCTCACCTTGTTGTAAAAGGTAATCTTCTATCTTTTTGGTACGCAGATTATTTTGGGTCAGCGTAGCGCTTTTATCATACTCCAGGTTATATTGAAATTTACCCTGATCGCCTGATGCTACCAGTTCCTGTCCTAATATACCCATGCTTAATGTAGCCATAGAAGCTATGAAAGTTACCAGTACAATTGCCGATGAGAGCAGCTTGTGTTTTAAAGTCCACTCCAGCCGCCGGCCATACCAGGCGGTCAGTTTATGCAACATATCTTCAAAAGCGATGAGCAACCGGTGAAATATATTTTCCTTTTTAAGTACAACCACTTTTCCAAAGCGGGAAGCCAGCCAGGGGGTTAACGTAAAACACACGAGTAAACTCATTAAAGTGGCCACTACAATGGTTACTGCATACTGGCGCAAAAGCTCACCAATGGTTGTGCTGATCAAAGCAATAGGTAAAAAAACCACCACATCCACCATCGTTATGGCAATTGCCGAAAAGCCGATCTCGTTACGGCCATCAAGCGCGGCCGTGCGTTTATCCTTGCCCATGCTTAAATGCCGGTGAATATTTTCCAGCACTACGATAGAATCGTCCACCAGGATTCCGATCACCAAACTCATGGCAAGCAGGGTCATCAGGTTAAGCGTGTAACCAAACAGGTACATGACAATAAATGTGGAAATAAGCGAGGCTGGGATTGCTACCAGTACAATAAAGGAATCACGAAGGCTATGCAGGAAGAGCAGCATGATAACGGCCACCAGCACAACGGCAATAATAAGATCATTGGTTACTGCATCGGCTGCCTCAATAGTAAAATCGCTGGTATCATCTGCAATTACCAGTTTAAGGTTTTCGCCGGCATACTTTTGTTGTAACTGGGCAATACGCGATTTTACTTCGTTGCTTATGGCTACGGCGTTAGCATCATTCTGTTTTTTGATCAGGATACCGATCCCATTCTTCCCGTTCAACCGGTTTATAGAGGTTTGTTCTTTGGTTACATCAGCTACATCGGCAATATCACTTACTTTTACTGAGCTTCCAATGGCGGGAACAGCTATTACCAGGTCTCTGATCTGGTTTACGGAGGTAAATTTTCCTCCAAGACGTACGGTTAGCTGTTCCGAACGGGTTTTTACATTACCTGTTGGAAAATCGGAGTTGGCATTTTTTATGACCTGCGTAACCTGGGTCAGCGATAAACCATAAAAATTCAGTTTATTCTTGTTGACATTCACCTGGATCTCGCGGGGCTGTGCGCCGAGCAATGAAATTTCCCCTATACCCTGTACCTGTTGCAACAGCGGCTGAACGCGGTTGTTCACCAGGTCATAAAAGTCAGCATCACTAAGGTTGCTGGTTGCATTTAACTGCATTATGGGCCTGTCACTGGGGCTTACTTTTGAAATACTCGGTGTTTTAACATCGGTTGGCAAATCGCTCAGGATATTATTGATCTTGCGTTGCGCATCCTGCTGTTTTTCGTCAATTTTTACATTGGCGTTAAACTCGGCATTAATGGTGGACAGGCCCTCCGATGATTGCGAAGTGATATTTTTAATGCCGTCAAGGCCCGATACCACATCTTCGATTTTTTTGGTTACCGTTTGTTCCACATCATTTGGCGAGGCGCCCTCATAAATGGTTTTTATGGTTAATGAAGGTTCAGAAAAATCGGGCAGTAATTCGTAACTCAGCTTGGAGTAACAAAACAACCCGCCTAATATTAATACGCTGAAGACTACAATTATTAGTGAGGGGCGTTTGATTGCTATTTCGGTAAGTGACATTTCTTTATTTTTTACGTTAATGATCGGGTTATTTAATGGCGGTTACCTTGATGCCATTGCTGAGGTTTACCTGTCCGCTGGTTACCACGATATCTCCTGCAGAAATACCATGGGTTACTTCTATCAGCTTATCATTGCTGCGCCCTGTTGAAATACTGACCAGTTGTGCCGCTCCATTTTTAATAACAAAAACCTGCGGATTTTTTGCCGATCCGAGCAGTGCTGAGCGGTTAATGGTTAATGCAGACTTGTTTAACTGGTCGTCTTTATTAACTTTTCCGTACATGCCTGGCAGCAGGCGATCGGCTTGATTATTAGTCACCGTTATTTTAACAGGATAGTTGTGTGTGGCATCGGCCTTTGATATCAGTTCGTCAACAACTCCGTTAAATTCCACACCCGGATACACATCGGTATGCACCATTATTTTTTTCCCTTTGGTAAAAAAGGCAACTTCAGCTTC
Source organism: Mucilaginibacter sp. P4_G9 (assembly GCF_056400985.1). Classification (NCBI taxonomy): domain Bacteria; kingdom Pseudomonadati; phylum Bacteroidota; class Sphingobacteriia; order Sphingobacteriales; family Sphingobacteriaceae; genus Mucilaginibacter; species Mucilaginibacter sp. P4_G9. The sequence continues at coordinate 37,540 of NZ_JBFUKF010000001.1, forward strand.
CGGTACGTTAACAGCTAATTTTACTTTCGAGATATCAGCAATTTCAAGCAGCTTTGTTCCCGGTGTTACGAAAGTGCCAAGTTCAAAACTTTTCGCCGTTACATTGCCGCTAAATGGCGCAAGAATGCGGCTTTGGGAAACCTGTTTATCTATTTGCTGCAACTGTGCCTCTGCACTTTTTAACGTCAGCCTCTGTTCATCTACCTGCATTTGCGATACGCCTTCACCTACAGATGCATTCTGATATCGTTCCAGGTTAGCCTTTGCGTTGTTATAGCTGGCCAGGGCAGAGAACCGCTGCGCCCTTAAACCCACATTATCTATTTGTGCTATAAGTGTCCCCGCGCTAATCAAGTCACCTTCTTTTATGGTGCCTGCAATTACCCTTCCCTGAGTTTCGGCGCTGATGCTGACATCACGGTTGGCTTCAAACGATCCAAGATATTCTTTAACCACATTTAAAGGGCGGTTAGCTGCGGTATCTACGTTAACCATTATCCTCGTGTTTGGGTCTTTTTGGTAGATCTTTGCTGCTACTGCTTCCTTATTCCCGAAAAGTTTCGCAACAATAAGTACAACTACACCTGCTATTATTAATACAGTTAAAACTGATTTGCCGGTCTTTTTCATTTTTTTATGATTTTTAAGTATGATGGGTTTATGATGTGTGATTTTTAATTATTTGTACTGTCGAGCAATTCGCCTTTCGCTTTTTTCAGGTCGAGTTCAGCGGTGCGGGTGTTCACCAAGGCGGATATGAACGTGTTCTGCGCATCGATCAGGTCATTTTTTGCATCCAACACGTCTTTCAGGCTTACAATGCCGTTCTGGAACTGCAGCTGCCTGTCCAGGTATATTTTATTGGCTAACTGTACGTTGGAATATTGCGATTGCAGGGTTACCACATTGGTATTGTAGCTGATAACCGCGGTGGCTATCTCTTTATCGGCCTGTTGTTTATAAAGCTGTATTTTGGTGTCATACTGTTGCAGCTCAATGTTTTTCTGGCGGATCTGAGAGCGTTTTTTACCCCCGTCGTAAATAGGGATGCTTAAATTAAGGCCGATACTGCTGCTGTTGAACCATTTGCCACCTATGTTACTGAATGGCTGAAATTTATCATTATAGGCGGTAGCCCCGTAACTGGTGGTAAAGGAAAGTGTAGGCTGATAGCCAGCTTTAATATTCAGCTTTTCTACCTCGCCGTATGCCTTTTGTGCCTGTAATAACTGTACATCGGTACGTTTTGACGAATTACCTGATTCATTGAGCAGCAAAGCCGGAAGTGAGTTTTGCCCGGCATCAACCTCAACAGCTAAGGAATCGGAAAGCGGTTTAGCCATTAAATACTTAAGTTGTACCAGTTGCTGCTGCAATTGTCCTTTGGTTGAAATTAAACTGGCATTTGTGCTTTCCCTGCTTACCAACAATCGGTTATAATCTGTTTTAGTAGCGATACCGTTCGCTAATTTCAGTTTCGTCGCATTAATCAGTTTATCGCTGTTTGCCAGGTTGTCGGTAAGCAGGTCAACTTTTTTAGTAAGCGATTGTATGTTGTAATAGGTTGCCCCCACGTTATAGGCTACATCTTCCTTGCTGCTTTTAACCTGTACCGCGTAAATATTGGTATTGGCCTTTGCTGCCTTCAAAGCGATTAAAAGCTGCCCGTTGTAAAGTGTTTGCTCCAGTTTGGCATTTGCCTGCGTACTTTGTGGTAAGGTGAATGAGCCAGTGATATACTTTGGCGAATTAGTACCGCCGCCAAATATAGAAGAGGGGATGAGCTGGCCAGGCACCTTGGTATAATACTGGTACTGACCGGTAGCGCTCACCTGTGGCAGAAAGCTGGCAACAGCTTCTTTTTTCTGTTCTCCCGCCTTTTTGAGATCGAAATCCGCCGATTGGATACTCAGGTTATTTTTTAGTGCACTGTCAATGCACTGCTTTAATGTATATGGGCTTTGGGCCAGCAAACGGCTGCTTATGGAAATGGAAAGAAAAATTAGTAATATGGATTTGGGAATTTTCATTTTTATTTGATATTTATGTTTAACTTTTTTGTTAATGTCGTTTAAAAAAAAACGTCTTTCCGGTTTTAAATTTTATCGGATTAATGAGTATGTTTTGATAATTGAGTAAAGCCTGCATGATAGTGCAGTTCTTGATTAATATTATTGTTTAACATTTTTGTTAAATTTATGTTAAAAAAATAGATGTCCTAAGTATCTAAAAAAAGCAATTGCATGATCACCTGTTTTCTTTCTTTGATAAACCTGGCATAGGCTGCATTATCCAGTTGAAAGATGTTCTCGATGATAGATTTACCCAAAAAGGGAAATGAGCACAATGACATTAAAGTAACAATAAAATGTTCAGGCTTAATTGCTTTCATATTACCCGCTTTTACTTCCCTTGCAATTTCAATTTCAAGATATTTCATCCTGTCTTGATGCCCTTCTTTTGACATGATCTTTAGGGGTAGTGTTGGATCAGAATTGTGTTCTGTTATAATAAATAGTTCCAGGTAAGGATGCTGCATTGACTTCTCCACAAAGAAGTCAATAAACTTTTCTGTTTTCTCTTTAATAGGTAAGTTCGCTGAAGCAATGCTTTCCATCTTACTTCCCATTTCAATTATAGCTTCCTGGAACACTTTATCGAAAAGCAGTTTTCTGCTGCGGTAGTAATAATGGATAGATGCTCTGTTTATACCTGCAGCATCAGCAATATCCTGAGTAGTGGCATGTATGTTACCATCAACAAAAAACACTTTTTTAGCCGTTTCTTTTATTAATTCCTCAGTATCCGTGGCTAAAATTTCCATCTGTCTAAATTGTTTAACAAATTTGTTAATGCAAACGTACGGCTTTTTTTTAGATATCCAAATTAATTGGAAATTTTTGCAGAGAAAGCAAATTAACAGTGATGATAAAACTAATTTATTTAGAAGACCTTCGCTTATTGTCAGTAGGTAGCTCGTATTTTTCGATAAATGTTAGAAAACCAAGTTATAGACCCGGTAGTAAGACGGCCAAAAGTCCGTTTTCATGTTCTTCCTGATAAGATTGCACCCCGCGTTTATTGATGCTGCTGTATGAATTAAATTTATTCTTCTTGTCTTTTCTGTTACTTCACCAATACCAATTTTACAGGCCCCAGTAAACCGGATGGCAGCAATTTTGAATTGGCGTTATAAAATGGTATGGTAGTGTAGGTTATTTTTTGCTTTACATCAGCCTGTTGATCACCAATCAGCCGGTTCACCCATAAATTGGTAACTTTTATTTCCAACGTATTCTTTCCTGACTTCAAGTCACTGGTTACATCTATGCTAAAAGGTTTTTTCCAAACGGTACCTAATGGTTTTCTGTTCACAGTAACTTCCGCCAGGTTCTTTACATCACCTAAATCTAAACGGATCTGCGCACCCTTTACAAACGTGCCTGCTGGGATGTTAATCGATTTTGTGTAGGTAGCTGTACCGGAGAAGTATTTAATGCCAGGGTGGGAATGCTTTGTATAAGATATCAACTTCTCAAATGTAACTTGTGGCGGTGCACCACGATCAGATTGAAAAGTAACATTCCAGAGGCCTTCGACTTTTATCACTTTTTGCTCTGCCTTTGCAGGAAGGGTAACCATACTCTTTTTGGCAGGTGATAGGAACACTACAAACAATCCATTATTTGGTGTCAGGTTCAAGGAAACAGACGTATGGCCATTTTCTATTTTATAGGAAACAGGTTCTGTTTTTCCTGTCTCCGGATGCCAGATCTGCGGCTCCTTGCCAACAACACGGAATGTTGCCTCAACCGTTTCGTTTTGGTCGTTACGGTTATTTACCCAATAAATATCACCGCCTGCCACTTTGCGATGTACATATAATAACTGCGTATTACTTTGCAGCTTGCTGTATTCAAAATCGGGAGATATGTTCAAAGAGGAAAGTACTTCGGCAACTGTTTTGCCATTATGCACATTAGCTCTGCCAGAATTCCACACTTCATTTACCAGGCGTTGAAATTCCAACGGATCATCTTCTAAACTTGCGGTCATTTGGGGTTTTACACCACTTATGACAGCCCCGGCCTTTGCCAGCTGAGCTATTTTGCGAAGAACGGGTAAGGACATCTTCCGGGCATTACTGTCTATCACTAACATCCTGTAATTCATCCCGGAAGGTGTCACCAATTTGCCTCCTTCCACGGAGAGAAGATTGATGAGTGCATGAGGATTGATAAAATCATAACTATAGCCTTGTGGGATATCTGGTAATTTGGCTCCAAACAGCCCGGTAATATTATTGTCTTCGCCGTAATAGTATACAATATCGGCCACAAACTTTCCCTGTTGCAACATGTAGGAACTACGGGCCAGGTAATCGGTCCATACTTTTGCCTGGTTTGCCCAGGTATCATGCCGGTTAAACCACTGGCCGAATACGCTTAATCCAAGGCCTGGAACCTTATCATCAACCGGCTGATGAACAGAAGTATGGATCACAAATCGATTTACGCCATTGGCCAACTCCAGGTCGGCAGTAGGTTTCAATTTTTCCGGCGAATATGACCATGCCCCGTTAGCCCCAAAACCAATAGCGGTAAACGATTCGGCAGCCACCAGGTTTTGGCCGTATATATGTGCTACCGAAGCAGATTCAAGAATATCTGCCCTGGCCATATTGGGGGGAGAACCGCCAAGTCCGGGCGTCCACATAGCCGACATCGGAATAGCGGCTGTCCGTTTTACGTCCATGCCATCAACTACGAACAACCGACCGTTCTCATGCGACTCAGAGTAGCGTTTCATGCCGTAGGCCGCAAGAATATTGGTAAGCTGGTTATAATGGTTTTCAGTTATCAGTTCTGAAATGGTCTTACGCCAATCCCAGAGAAATTGCTCACTGGCTTCTGCACTTTTAATAACCTGGCCGGTAAGTACGGGCATCCAGGGCAATAGACTATAACCACGCCGCTTTTGAAATTCTTCTATCATCCGGGGCGTCCATGTTTCCTGGCCAGCTTCGTAGCTATCGGTAATCATATATTGCAATCCTTTGGTTCCCATCAGGCGGCCGGTTGCATTTTTATACTGGTTTAAATAGGTTGTAAAATAATCTTTTACCGCCTGTGCGTCCATCTTATCTACCTCCAAACCGGTTGCCTCGGACGATGCAGGATGATTTTGCTTCCCGGTTAACGAATAGCCAAATCTTACAATCTTCCATTCGCCTCCGTTTGAAGGAGGCGTCCAGTTGAGTGAGCCATTTGTATCCATTTTCTCCGTTAAATTAACCACATCGGCTTGTGCAATTACATCAGGGGTGTTTGGTGTTGGATGTTTCAACAAATCAATGGCAGCAACAAAGCCAGCCTTTTCTTCAAAGTGATTGATACGTGCTGCAGGGTATAGTACCAGTTCTGCAATATCATTTCCGGCAGGAGGTTTAGAAGCCGTTTCACCACCGGTCATCATAGCAATAAGATTAGGATGGGCTTTGGGATTTTCAAATTTTAAACGAAAATATTTGGCAGTAGTTGACGGGATAGTAATGGTTTGCTGCAGAATGACACTAAGTGGGATGAACGCTACCGTATGGAAATTAATTCCATCATCGCTTACTTCCAAACGGCGTTCTTCCGATATCCCCGGCACCCCAAAAGGCGACCGGGTCCCTCCTCCCGCCACAGAAACTGCTTTGATGGTTTGCGGTTGTGCAAATTCATATTGAATCCACGAATATCCCGTTTCCGGATCGGAAGGTAATAAACCGGTTGTTTCCAGGTCCCCGTCTGTAAGCTGCTTCAAAGTAAAACTCCCGCCGCTGGAAGTTATTTTTGGGGCCAGATCATTCAATGAAATATCAGCGGGAGGCAAGCGGTAAGCTACCACTGCTACATCCTCATAATGTTCGGGCGGGGCAGCTGTTTTTAAACGGATAACAGAGGTTTCCTTTGGGATGGCCGAATTTTGGAAATCTCCTGTGGTAGCGGGCGGCCTGGGCAAAGTGCCGGTAAAAGGTTGCCCACCTTTTACACGCACTTCACTCCAAACCAATTTTTTCATCCCGTTTTTGGCAGGTACCCAGGGGCCGCCACTTTCACTCCAGCCCGGCGAACCGGCAATGGCCATCTCCAGCTTTAAAGAATCGGCCAGTTTGGAGGCTAACCGGAATGCATCTTTCCATTCCGGTGTCATGTAGAACAGGCGTTTATCAACAATTTGCGGCGTAATTAAACCGGCATCAAAATTCTGAAAGCCGCCAATTCCGCTGCGTTTCATCCACAACAAATCTTTACGAATGCCATCTTTGGTAATGTTCCCGTTCATCCAGTGCCACCAAACCCGCGGGCGGGCTGCGTTGCCCGGGTTTACGAAGCCTTTATAAAAACTACCATCAGTTACTTTCTTGTTCTGCGCAATGGCTGTCGCAGGTATTGAAAATGTTATGCCGATACAAAGCTTAACAGCAAGGTTCCGAATGTTAAAAGTCATTTATTAATTTATTTAGCGACCCATGTTCGTCTTTATGCCGGCCAAAACAACCAGTTAAATATTCAAGATTTTTATACATTTCAATCCGCCAGGTACCCATCCTAAACTATAAAGGAAAAGCTCTTAACGGAGTATTCCCGGCGCCCCTGTAGGTAGTCCCTGGGCCAGATCAACCAAAATTTTATGTTTTCCCAGCTCTGCCTGTATTGTACCTGATGACCTTTTGGTAACGCGGAATTTGACATCTTGTGCCTTCAGAAAGCCCTTCTTCTTTCCTGAAACCTGGATATCCGCATCCCAGGAAATATCACGTCCGTACGATCCGGTAGTAGACGATTCACTTCCGTTTAAAATATTTACACCGTCATCCGAAAAATTGAAATATTTAATAACGCGTCGCGGTTCCCCGGTTGCACCTGCCTCAGGTCTTACGGTGCTTATTTCTGCATAGCCCGAAACATAGCCCTTAATTGTACCTTGCTCAGGTATGGTGGTATCGGGCCACTTCATATCTTTCAAATCGGTTGCCCATTTCATTTCCGGGCTGAACGGTGCCAGCGGTGTGGATGGCTTCCGGGATGTAAACCTGATTATCCTCAGGCGGCCTTTTTGTTCCCCAGGTTTTTCTTGTTTAGGATCTTTTTGCTCCCAGAATACGCCATGTGTACTGGTAGGGTCCCAGGTCAGGTTTCCAAAATGATTATATACTGTAAAGTTGTCTTTAGYAATAGTTATATCCTGACCAGTGTAACCATCCTCCGGCAGCCTGGCCCGGTCGCCATATTGGTCCACCATACTAAGGCCATAGAAACGCCTGGCTGGATCAAACCCTTCAAATGCCGCATTTCGCAACTCGGCCACTGCCGGAACCTGGGGCAAACCGGCAATAAGCGGGCGGGGAATTAATCCAAAGGCATCCATTCGTGTTGTTTGCCTGTGTGTTTGAAATATTACCCATTTGCCATCCGGCGAGGGATAGGTACCTTCCTCGTAACTAAAATGTTTGGTAAGCCTGGTTACCTCGCCTGTTGTAAGATCTATTTTAGCCAAATCGAAGTTATTGGCTTCAAATAACGAACTGCATACCAGGGAGCGGCCCATATCGGCAAAACTTTTTACTTCGCCACCGCCATGTAGCAAGGGCCTGAACGGATTGGCGTCCGCCTGATCGCCTACTATTACTTTGGATTTGGCAAGTTGGTAACGTTCGCCTTTTTCGTCCGCGATCCTGGTCAGCTCATTTACCAGTACAAGCATGCCTTTTGTAGTAATAAGCGTGCCTGCAACATGAATTCCATCCGGCGACATGTTAGAAGCTATCCGCATCAGAATACGTGAACCAGGGATGGCCGGATATTCCAACGGCAGAATTTTAGCTTCTTTGCAATCTACTACCGATGGTGTACATTCCAGGATGCCGGTAGGTGTGTAAACCCGTTTTCCATCCGGAAGAGGTACCGGCATTTCGCCCCCGATCTCTTCTTTTAAGTCGCAGGTGAGGCATTTGAAACCGCTCCCATCATCCAGCATCACCGCCAGGTCCGACTTTTTCTTTCCGGCCATATGAATTTCCATGATCAAATGTTTGGCGTCCGGAAGATAGTTTATCAAAACAGCATCACTTACATCTGCCGGAAGTGGTATGGTAGTGACCACAAATGGTTCGGCCTTTGGAGCAGGTGGAAGCTTTGGTATAATGGCATAGTTTTTTTCATCTTTCTCTTGTGCATTGCCCTTAAAGGCTATAACGAATGCTAAAATTACTACAACCGGTAGCAGTCTGTTTAATTTTTTCATAATGGTTATTTTAATAGTTTTTAATGTTTATAAATGACAGCGTTGTAGCTACTGTACCTCAAGTAAAGTGTATTGTCCGTGTACGCGGCCTTATGTTAATGTATTTGGTTACTGACTGGTAACTCCATATTTTTTCATTTGCTTGCTAATGAAAGAGGCCGCTGTTTTTGGGCTAATTCTGTTAAAGAGTCCTAAAAACTTAGCATCAGGCCCCACATATACCTGATATTCGTCGTTTTCCATCGCCTTAACAATTATCTCCGCCGCTTTCGCAGGCGTTAGGATTTTTGATTGCGCGGGCACTTTATTGCTGCTTTGCGCCATTTTCATGGTAACGCCCGAATTTGCCGTGATATTTGTAGCTACCGCTCCCGGGAAAACTACCGTGACACGTACATTGGTATTTTGAAGTTCGGAGTGCAAGCCTTCGGTAAGCAACTTAACCGCTGCCTTGGTTGCGCCATAGATGGTTTGGCCGGGGACAGGCAAAAATCCGCCCATGCTGGAAATATTGACAATGTGCCCCTGTGGCCTGCTCAGTAAATGCGGTAAAAATGCCTTGGTGATAAATAGTGTACCATATAGGTTTACATCGATTACCTTTTTAATCGTGCTGTATTCCAGGTCTTTTAAATCAACAAATGGTTGAATTATCCCGGCATTATTGATAATGGCATCTACGTGGCCATATTGTGCAACAGCATGTACAACCAGTTCATCAACTGCTTTACTATCGGTGATATCAACCGCGAAAAGGCTTAAGTCGGAACCAGATACCTGGCTAAGCTTTAACGTTTCCTGCAAAGCCGGCCAGTTAATATCAACAGCTATAACCTTTGCTCTTTTTGATAATAAATTTAACACGAGTTCCCGGCCAATACCGCTGCCACCACCCGTAACAACCACTACCTTTCCTTTTACTTTCATATACCCGTTATCTTAATTTATATTTAGTTGAAATTGTAGGAAAGACTTAAAAAGTATGATCTGGGCTGAGTTGGCCTTGCACCGTAAACTGCATTAGGGTTTGCGGCAACCTGCGCTTTTGTTAAAGCTTCAGACGTTAAATTGTTGGGGAATCCTCCCGGAGGATACCAGCCTGTAACACCTATAGAATTAAACACATTATTGATATTAAAATTAATATACACCCTGGGCGAAACCTGGTAACCGGCCTGGTAGTTGAAGGTACTGTATCCGGGAATGTCAAATGCATTGGCGGCATTAGCAGGCGAGCTGCCGACGTACCTCCATCCAAGAGAAGTCGTGAACCTGTTTAACCTGTAGGACGGGGCGATACTTGTCAGTACGGCAGGTGTAAGGCCTACCTTTCCGCCACGAGTTTCTGCTACTTGATCATCGGCGGGGCCAGGTTTACCCAAATTCCAATGCCTTTCTACCACCGAGGTGGCATGTTGCAGCGTAACAGCGCCGCGAACGTTGATATGACTCCCTATGTTRAAAACACTTTCCATTTCTACCCCAATGGTACGTTGCTCACTGAATAAAGTCTTTGTGTAGTAATACGTATTAACCTGTACATCCTGCGTATAGTCGAAACTTGGCTTATTAGAAATGTCACTGTAAAATGGCGTAAAATATCCGGTAAAGCCGCCTTTCTGAACCTTATAACCAAGCTCGGCCTGCACCGTATGAATTGGCACAAATGATACGGCATCTGCCTGCGCCTGGGAACTCACCGCTGTCACCGATTGGAGATCGGGCGCTTTGCGGCCTGCGGAATAACGGATATAAATTGCCTGCTCTTCAGAAAATTTATAATTCAATGCTGCCGAATAAGATAAGCTTCGCACCGTTTTGTTAATGTGAAAGGGCGTATTGCTTACGTAAACGTTGTTATCATAATAGGTTAGCGCATTTTTATCATAACCGCCGGCTGCCGTAGCGTTGGGATCAATTACAGCGTTGTTGGATGATCMGGTAAATTGATTATAGTTATACCTAAAGCCATAATCAAGCGTAAGGCGGTCTGATAACGGGGATGATTGGCCAAAGAAGGCGTCGAACCTGTTGTTGGAAATGTTACTATTGCCATATCCCGTGCCGTAGGCGGTAAACCCGTTTGCATCGGTAATCTGTTTAACTACTCCGGCAAAATTGGTGTAGATTATACCTAAAGGATGAGGCCTGTCTTCAAGGGTTGTAAACGACTGCCCGGCATAGCCTTTTACAAAGCTGATATTAGAATGGCCTATATAAACACCCGCGTTAAAAGTTGTTTTCCCAACCGTTTTGCGAACGCTAAATTGTTCCATTACCTCCTTAACCTTGTTGTGGAGCGCATTGGCTAATTCAAACAAAACCGGGGCCGGTTGTACCTGCCCGTTAGGAAGCTGATTATAGGTTTTGTTGAAATTGATGCCCAAAAACTGCCCTGTAGGCGAGATGTTCGGCGATTGGACAACGGTGAGCATTTTCTGCCCTGTAGTCAGGTCTGTAAAATTATATGTTCCAAATTGTCCGGCCAAACCCTGTAACCCATAAAAGAGAACACCATCGGCCGAGAGGATGCCCAAAGGTAACGGCGCGTTCCATTTCGCTTCCTTGCTACTGTACTTAATGTTATTTGTGATCGTCCAATTGTTGCCTAAGTTTTGCAGATATTCGAGTCCAACTGCCCTATCCAGGTTATGAATGAGGTCAGACGGCCTAAACTGGTTTACATTGCTATTATTGGTAAACCGAAAATCGAGTGTTTGGCTTGACGGACCGGCAAATGTGGCATTATTGGAAAAGTTTGCAGCCGGTCGCGGATTAGAATAATTTGTAAAAGGAAGAAAATCGAAATAACCATTCTTATCGTTCAGAAACTTGCCATATAGCTTTATATGGCCGGTGCCAAACTTTTTAACAACATTGAATTTTACCTGTCCGCCTTTATTTAGTGGGTAGCCCGCATACCTGGCCCCATCGCTGTAGCGATAAAAGCCCCCCACGTCGTAGGTTAGGTCACCCTTTTTATTTAAAGGGCCGCCGATATTCAAATCAGCACGGTAATAAGGATTAGATTTCCCTTCCAGGCCATACTTAACTATAGCTTCGCCCGCGAACTTACTACCGCCCGTTTTAGATGTGTAGTTAAAAAGCCCTCCAGGGGCGTCAGAGCCGGTAATTGAAGCTGACCCACCACGAACGGCTTCCACCCTCGCAGTGGTAGCATCTGCACGCAAAAAATAATCGGGCCCATAATTAGCACCCGTAAAATTGGTAACGGGCAAGCCATCTTCCTGCATCGAAACATAAAAATAGCCGATTGAAACATCGTTTGAGGTAGGTGTCCCCCTTACGGCAACCTGGTTTCGGATTTCGCCGGCAGATGAATTGACGTAAACGCCCGGAACGTTTTTCAGCAAATCAGCCGCGCTTTGCGGTGTTTGCATCTTTATTTGCTGCGCACTGATTGTAGAGATTGCTATAGAGGCATCCAGCCGTTTTCTTGAATCAAATACACCGGTCACAATAACCTGCTGTAGCTCACTTACATTATCTGTAAGCGTTATCGTCATGGAACCGGCTTTAGCCGTTTGCTCGGCCGTTTTAAAGCCTACCATCGAAAATACTAATACCGAGGATGATGACGGGACGGAAATGCTAAAGTTTCCTTTAGCGTCTGTTGTGGTGCTGCTTTTATCATCTTTTACGTGGATGGTTACACCTGGAAGTGGGGTGCCTYTTTCGTCGGCAACTGTACCTTTCACTTGTTGCTGAGCTAATACCGCGCTACAGCAAAATAACAGCAATAGTGCCTGTATAAGTATCTTTTTTGAAAGTGTACACCAAACACTCTTGTGAGTAAGCGTTTTTTTCATAATTTTGGAATTTTAATTAATAAAATAATCGGTTATTTGGTTGATTAAAAATATTACCGGTAATGTTTGCCGCATTACCGGTTCTTTTTTTTGAGTGGGTGCTTATTTATCCATATTGTTCATTTAAAGTGAATATTTTTTTTTACGCTTCTTTATTTGCCGCCTGCAAACTTCTGATGCTAATCTGCTCATCGAGCGCAATGATTCCCTCGCTGGTGCAAATACCTCTTATAGCCAAAACAATGGTGTTCAGCAGCAGGTTGTAAGGCGATAAATTAAATTCTTTAAAATGCTCGGCACGCACAACAGCGGTATACAAAACAAAAATGCTTTCAAGCACTACTTCTGGGATAATATCCTTTCTGAAAAGCCGCTCCTCAATGCCGCGATTAATAACATTTAAAAACTCCGGCGTAAACCTTCCGCTGTTAGTCGCATTGCTCTTAGCTGCTAAATCCGGATAATAGTAATACAGGTCATGGAAAAAAATCTTGTTAACCCGGTATGAAACGTCAATAGATGTTAACCAGATATCAAAGAAGCGCGCTGCGGCGTTTTGAGCTACGTTTAATTTCCTGAAATCCTGATACTGCTGGCTAAAAAACAGCTCCAGGGCATCAGCTAAAAGTTCTTCTTTGTTTTTAAAATATTTATAAAATGTTTTAGTAGAAATACCAAGACCATCCACAATCTTTTGAATGGAGGTATCCCGGATTCCGGATTGCAGGAATTGCCGAAGTGAAACTTCAAGAATTTCGGTTTTCATACTATAATTGGTTGGAAAATATTTTGTGGATAATATTTTCCAACAAAGTAAATGGAAAATATTTATAAAAACAAATTTTCCATGAGCTTTATTTATACTAATTCAGGTTCATTTGAAAAATTTATTTACCAGAAGTCGCGTGTATCAAAACTCACCCGAAAATGCAATAGATTAATCATTTTAATATCATTGGGCCGGGTCATGTAATATTGGCTCAACAGTCTCCAAAAACTCAAATAAGTGTTCTAAGAATTTCCCTTTTTGGCTACTACAACAAGCTTAAGCCACTAACAAATTGATTTTTAGTGGCTTACTTGTTTTTTGTCTATAATGTTTTTCCTGTCCGGCTTTTCCCATACCAAAGTAACACTCTGTTAATCAGTTATTTGGATTGTTTTCCAGGTGTTCTAACCCCTTTTGGGCATTTGTTTCAAATACTCTTTAAATTTCCGGTACTAAATCTTTATCATTTTCATCATCATCTATTATAATTTCTACTATAAGTTGGGATCAGATCTACTCAGCACCAAAATCCATTTAGAATAGCACTTTCTGCCTGTGCATGATTGCAGAGGAAGCCTTTGAAAAAGATCGGAATTTTCGTGTATAATCGATAGAACAATCACCTATCCAACAATAAGTTGAGCGAACGAATTACTATTGAATATTCCCTCTGATCAGACCTTTATAGTAATGGCGGCTGCTTATAAACACCAAAAGTATGAATAGCTAAACAGGCTTTACCCGATGTAACCCGTAGTCTAATTCTTGATGCTGTTAACGGTTTAAATTTGATTAGCCATTTATAACCGATAGTCTGCTTGCCGGTTGCCTCGGGAATAGGAGTCCAATCTTTTCCATTAGATGAATAATCTACAGACCAACCGGTTGTGCGATGGCCCAGTTCAATAACCTCCTGCAACATCAATACATCAAATGTTTTCTTTTTGCCAAGGTTAAAAGTTATGGTATCCGTAGCTGCATTGTCGCTCGTTGCATAGTAGGTACTGTCGCTGTTATCTACCATATTAACCGGTTTATATTTTCCGCCCCGGGGATGAAGCGATGTGATGACAGCACCGGCAGCAAGATTTTTTTTAAACGTGCCATTGATCAGGCCATGTAAACCAGCGGCTCTTACAGAATCAATAGAAGAAACCAGCCCCCGTTTATCCGGTGGAAAATTTAATAACAACACACTATTATGGCCTACGGAACTGAAATAAAGATCCCACAAAGCGGCTACGCTTTTAACATGCGCATCTTCCTCCTGGTGATAAAACCAGCTTGGGCGGATAGATACATCAACCTCGGCCGGCACATATGCGGTACCGTCAACTTCGCCATGGTTTAATTGTGTGATGTGGGCGGCCTCTTCCCGGATAGAAACAGGGTTGATGGTTGACCAGCACGGATCCCCTGATAACCCCGATTCATTGCCCATCCAGCGGCAGTCGGCATACTTATACGAGTTCTTTGTTCCAAAAACAACACAATTGGGCTGTAATTTACGCACGGTATCGGCCCAGCGATCGTAAAAAGACGTCGTAATCTGGTCGGCACCGGCGCCATCCCACCATATTTCCCAAATGGGGCCGTAGTTTCTTAATAGCTCCGATAACTGGCTTGCATAATAATCGCTGTAATCGGGTGTTCCGTACCTGGAGTCGTGCCTGTCATGTGGCCCCAGGTAAATGGCTGCTTTTATCCCGGCTGTCTTACAGGCATCTGTAAATTCTTTTACGACGTCGCCTTTACCATTTTTCCACGGGCTGTTTTTGACCGAATAATTGGTATGCGCAGTTGGCCAGTTACAAAAACCATCGGCATGTTTGGCAACAAAAATAGCTGTTGTAATTCCGGCGCCTTTAAGTACGCCCGCCCACTCGTTACAATCTAATGCCGTTGGATTAAATAACTGGGGAGGTGCCGTGCCATCACCCTCATTAACGTTGGCAAACGTATTCATCCCGAAATGAAAGAAAGCTATTATTTCGCGATGGTACCATTCAATTTGCCTGGCATTGGGAACAGGGCCAACAGGCGTCGGGGCCGTTTGTGCGTTAACCGCCAATGGCATTAAAATGCACGTTATAGCGATTAATTCGAGTTGCTTTTTTATCAGTTTAATAATTTGTTCAAAATCCATATGGGTTGATAGTTAAGAATTGAATACTTTGTTCTGATTGTCACTTTACTGTATACCTGGCATATTCATCTGCGGCACCATCCATAGATGCATACGGCCTGATACTGAATGAAATACCCGCCGGGCTGGCCGGGATATAATATTGAGGCAGCGATATAGGCCCGCAGCTGGCATTACCTATGCCCAATTGTTTATAATCAAGGCTTAAAACGGTTTCTTTACGTGGCGTTAACTGGTACAAATGCTCTGCCTTCGCTAAGTCCTGGTCCGTGTAGTGAAGCGTGGTAAAATTCAGCTTACCATCTACAACTATCATTACACCATTATTTTCATCATCAGTTATTTTAAGCCAGTGTACATCTTCGCGGTTGCCCATTCCCTGCGGCCGTTCGTACGGTTCAAGCATCTCGTTTACCTTTTTTTGGTATTGCCCAAAATCTGCCGACTCCTTACGGTCCGAATAGTTTTCATGCGGGCCGCGGCCATACCATTCTACATGTTCCAGCCCTTCATTTAAAAATAGCCGCAGGCCCAGACGTGGTATGTCCAGGTCGTTTTTGCCGGGGTTGAACTTTGCATCTACATTGATAAACCCATTGCCATAAACCGTATAAACAATGGTGGTAGTTACTTTAAACCCCGAACGTGTTGTGGCATCGGTAACGGTGGTAACCTGCACATATTTACCGTCCGTTTTATTTACTTCAAAACTTTTAAGCTGGTATTGTAAACTATCGTAGCCAGCCTTCGTCCATTCAATGTAAGGGCCCCGTTCCTGCGTACGGTCGTTATCCATCCGGGCACGGTAAAGGTTAAACATGGGGCCGTTTTGAGCGTTACTGATAATGGTTTTACCTGCATAAGCCAGGGCCGAAATAGTTCCCGATTGTTTATCAAATGCCAATGTAAACGCCTTGCCCGTAATATTTAATTTTTGAGCACCATCTGTTACTTTCAGCCCCGGAAGCCTAGCCGCGTTTATTACCGGCGCTGCTGTTTGCCCAAAAGGCACAGCCATTTGCTGCCAGGCTACCACATGTCCCCGTTTTGCCCATAAATTATCTTCGTGAAGCTTAAAGGATACCGTCAGCCAGTATTGCGCACCTGCAAGCAGCGCCGTTTTTTGATACGGAATATCAATTACCGCCGTTTGCCCGCCCGGAAGGTTTAAAGCGGGTAATGTGCCAGATTGAACCACTTTGCCATCTGCAGCTAAAGCCCAGGTAAGATCAAACTTGTTGAGATTAATAAAGGCGTATTTATTGGTGACACTCACCTTGCCCTCCGCAAGATCTGTGGCCTTGATGGTTACATACTGGTATACCTTTTTTACTTCTTCTATTTCGGGCTTTACCTGCCGGTCCGAGGTTATCAAGCCTTTAATACTGAACGTGCCGTCATTGGGTTTATCGCCAAAATCGCCGCCATAGGCAAAAAAGGTTTTGCCGGTTGTATCGCCGGGGATGGCTTTGTTCACACCTTGGTCAACCCATTCCCAAATACAGCCGCCTATTAACCGCTTGTGCGATTCGATGGCATCCCAGTATTCTTTTAAATCGCCGATGGCATTGCCCATCGCATGCGCGTATTCGCACATAAAAAATGGTTTTGCCGATTGCTTCTCCCCTTCCTTAGTCAAATCGCCTATAGAAGGATACATGCTCGATTCGATATCGGCTATTTCGTTCTGTCCTTCGTAATGGATGGGGCGCGATTGATCAATCGCCAGTATGGCTGCCCGGCCAGCTGCAAAATTCTCCCCTCCCCATGATTCGTTCCCCATCGACCAGATGATTACCGAGGGGTGATTTTTATCCCGTTCCACCAGCCGTACTTCCCGGTCAACATAAGCAGGTTTCCATTTGGAATCTTTGGTCAGCTTATCTTCCATACCATGGGTTTCCAGGTTGGCTTCATCAATCACATATAAACCATATTCATCACACAGCTTATACCAGGCGGGATCATCCGGGTAGTGACAGGTACGTACCGTGTTAATATTGTATTGTTTCATCAATTCAATATCGCGCACCATAGTGGCCATTGGCACGGTTTTACCATATTTAGGGTGCACCTCGTGTCGGTTTACACCTTTAAGTAATATAGGTTTACCATTTACAAACAGGCGGCTGTCCTTTATTTCCACTTTACGGAAACCAAATTCAGATGCCAGGACTTCCTGTACAAGGCCTTTTTTATCCTTCCGGGTAAATACAACTTTATACAGGTTGGGTTCCTCGGCCGACCACAATAACGGGTGGCTGATATTACCTTCCAGCTGATAGTTCTTTTCTGAATTGCCAATCACCGAAGCTATGCGCTGCGTAATAAATGTTGTATTGTTTAACAATGTACCATCGGGCTGGTAGATAGCCACATCCAGGCTGCCGGCTGCGGCTTTTTTTCCATAATTGCGGAGAGCTGCCTTTACCGAAAATTTGGCTGAGGTAAAATCCGCCGATAAATCCGATTGCATAAGATAATCGCGCAGGTGCAGCTTTGGCGTGGCATATACAAACACGCTCCTGAAAATTCCGCTAAACCTGAACATATCCTGATCTTCCAGGTAGCTGCCATCGCTATACTTATATACTTCGACCGCTACCAGGTTTTTGCCCGGTTTTACATATTTGGTAATATCAAATTCGGCGGGGCTCATGCTGTTTTGGCTATAACCAACTTTTTGCCCGTTAACCCAGATGTAAAAAGCGCTTTGCACACCATTAAAATGTACAAACACCTGTTTGCCATCCCAGTTATCCGGTATATCAAAGCTGCGCCGGTACGAGCCTACGGGGTTTGGCTCCCTGCTTACTGTCCAATCCGTCGGTGCCGGGTTCATTACTTTTGGCGGGTTTGTTTTAAACGGATAGGTAATATTAGTGTAAATAGGCGTACCATAACCCTGCATTTCCATATTGCAAGGCACCGGGATGGTTTTCCAGGCTGCATCGTCAAATCCCTGCTGATAAAAGTTGACCGGCCTTTCCGAGGGTTGCTTCACCCAGTTGAATTTCCATTGCCCATCCAGCGTAAAATAATACGGCGATGCTTCGGCAACGTCTCTTAAAGCTTGTTCGGTACTGGCATAAGGTATATAGGTTACGTGGGTAGCCTCTTTATTGATGCCGAAAACCTGTTCATTCTCCCAATCGGGTGTTTGGCTGTATGCCAGGTTTAAACCGGTTAAAATGAAACAAAACGTCAGTAATTTTTTAAAATCCATTGGAATAAATAATGTTAATAATTTAGTTGTGTTTGCCTGTTAAAACCTCTTTGCTATCTCACCTTATTGCAAGACACGGCTTTTTGCACAAATTCGTAATGCCTTCCAAAACAAACTTTGATCTTGATATCATTCGCCTCAACAAATTCTGTATATCCAATCGGGCTTTGTTTATTATTGACCAATAAAAAACTCCAATTAAATTATTTCATAACCACAACCTTACCCGAAGCAAGTAAGGTTGTGGCTAAAAACTGATGTCACTTTTATAATAAATTATGACCTGTTATTACCATCCCGGATTTTGCTTCAGGTTAGGGTTCAGGGTTAGCTCCTGTATAGGTAAAGGATTTAAGTATAATTTATCGTTCCACGTACGTGTAATACCCGGGTAAACTTTAATATAATTATTACCGTCAACAACAATATTGCTTACCTGGTCTGTTGGGTATTGTGCCCTAAGGGCAGGCGTAAGTTTCATACCCAGCGCTGTTTCGGGGTTATTAATCAGCGTACCGGCGTGCCACCTGTGCAGATCATCAAAGCGAAAGCCCTCGGAACCTAATTCAACGCGTCGTTCCCTCCTTATTTCATCGATCAATACAGGTAATGCCGGAAAATCCGATTTAGGGTCTTTAACAAGGCTGGCAATGATCATGTGGGGCATGCCCACCCTGTCCCGCAATTTGTTAATGGTATTATCCAAAACTGTTTGTGTACAAAGGCCCAGTTCTGCTTTCGCCTCTGCTTCTATCAGCAATGTTTCGGCATACCTGAAAATAAACACATCAAATGTGGATTGACTGGCATTCCAGGCAGCCAGGCTTGATGAGCGGCCTTTTATAGGCTGATACCCGGTAGAAGTAACCGAAGTGCCGATACGCGGAAGTGTAATGATGTCCCCATTTAAAAAATCGAAGCCCCTGGTTGCAATTTGCTGTTTATAACGCGGGTCGCGGTTGGTGGCTTCGTCATCAGGAGTATTATCGCCCTTATACAACGAACTAAGCGAGGTTGGTTTACCATCGGTACATAAAAACGAGCGGGCAAAATCCTTGGTATACCCGTCGCCGGCCTCGCCCAGCTGCCTGTCGAAATTATTGGTTAATACGGTTGTAAGGTACCGCATAGGCATAATGGCTTCCGGGTTACCTTTTAACTCATCCTGGATAAACAGGTTATAATAATCCGTTTGCGGGTTCCCTGTACTATAAATATCAAACTGGCCCGAATCCATGAGCTGTTCTGCGGCATCGGTAGCCTGCTGCAGATAGACCGTTTCGTCACCTACTCCAAAATATTTGCGGTAAGTTCCTTCCCATAAACATGCCCTGGCCTTTAATGCAAGCGCCATATACTTATTCAGGCGGCCGTCCGGGGCATCTGCAGGCAGATGGGCTACAGCAAAGTTAAGATCCTTGAGTACCGAATCCATCACCTGCTTATGCGGCGTACGCGTTCCGTATAAAACACTTTTGGTGGTATCAACAATATATTTGTTGATGTAAGGTACATCGCCAAACCTTTTTACTTTGCCCCAAAAATCATTGGCCCTGAAAAACAGCGTTTCGCCTACATAAATGTTTTTGATATCATCGCTTATAGTCGCTTTTGAATAGTTGGCCAGGAAAAAATTGCAGGTACGGATAAAGCCAAAATTCCATCCGCCGCCTGTTGTAGGCACTGTTGATGTGCCTGCAAGATAGGAATTGATAGAGGCATTTGCCTTATCATCAGAATCGTCATCAGCATTCACAAAGTTTTGAACAGGCAGGGTTGAGTAATACTGATTGCAATAGATCTGCAAATCGGTTTCGTTTTTAAAGAAGTTTTGAGGGCTGATGTCGCTCAATGGATAACGGTTAAGAAAGCCATCTTTTTTGCATGATGCTAATACAATCACAGCAAAAAATGTCATGAATATAATATGCTTATTTTTCATCTTATTTAATGATTTAAATTAGTTTATAAAGTGGCCTGCAAGCCAAACGATACCGATTTATTGATAGGATATGTGCCAAAATTGCCGCCATTGCTCACAATTTCAGGGTCGTAACCTTTAAACATGGATGTTATGGTAAAAAGGTTGGCGCCGGTAACATATACCCTCACCTTATGCAGGCTTAGTTTGTTAATAAGCTGTGCCGGAAGCGAATAACCCAGGGTTATTTGTTTTACGCGGCAGTAAGCGGCATTTTGCAAATACATGGTTTGTGTTTGCTGGTTTCCCGAACCATTAAACCTCGGCCGCGAAAAATAGGCATTTGGATTTTGCGGCGTCCAGTAGTCAGTTGCATATCCATAGGGGATATTCCACTCATTACCTTTAAATCCGTAAAAAACGTAGTCGTTAGGTACAAAATCGCTTTTTAAGATCCCCTGGAAAAAAGCAGCGAAATCAAAGTTCTTGTATGCAAGATTTAAATTAACACCAAACCGATAGCGTGGGGTAGTATTGCCTATGATTTTTTGATCGCCCGGGTTTGTTACCGTATTGCTGCCGTAACTAATCTTTCCATCATTATTCAGGTCGGCATATTTAATATCACCGGCAAGCCAGGTATACCCTGCAAGCGCACTGTTATCAACTTTTGTAGCATCGGCATCGGTTTTATAGAAGCCATCGCTTACAAAGCCCCAGATATTGCCAAGTTTCTGGCCCGGATAATAATCGCCTATACTTAATGTTGGGTTAAGGTCGTACCTGGTTATAGTGCTCCTGGAATCAGACAGGCCAAGGCTAACGCTGTAGAATAACTGCTTATCAAACATGCGATCCTTCCAGCTTACGCTTAATTCCCAGCCTTTTGTTCTTAGGTCGGCAGCATTTCTTAACGGCGCCCCAGTACCTAAAACTGCCGGCAATTGCTGCCCGGCAACCAGCATATCTTTAGTATCGGTAATAAAATAGTCGAAGCTTCCGCTTAGCTTACTGTTTAAAAAAGTATAATCTAACCCTATATTTTTGGTTCTAACTTTTTCCCAGGTAAGCGTAGTGCTTATAAGGCCGGGAGCGCTAACGGTAACACCCGGCTGGGTATTAAATAAATACCCAACTGTACCCGCGCTTTGTGTAGCTATATAAGGGTATTGTGCTGATGAGGATACACCGCTTGATGCCTGCTGGTTAGGTAACTGGCCGTAGGAGGCCCTTAGTTTTAATTCGTTAATGGTATTTTTAAGCCCGTCCATAAAGCCCTCTTCGGCTATGTTCCAGCCGGCCGAAACTGATGGCGAGAAAGCATACCGGTGATTGGCCGGAAAACGGGATGTGCCATCGTACCTGCCGTTTACTTCTAACAGGTACTTTTTGTCGTAAATGTAGTTTAACCTGAAAAACGTGCCGATCAACGCTGATTGGGTTTCTGCGCCGCCTACACTGGGTTTCGTATCGTTATTGGTACCAATTGCCGGCAATGTTGGGTCTATCAGGTTCCTTGCAGTGGCATTGCTCAGTACATAGTGAAAATACTCCTGGTTATATCCTGCAAGAGCTTTAAAATAGTTTTTTGTACCGAAGGTATTTTCATACGTAGCAAAGGCATTAAAAGCATTATAATTATCATTATGCCGGTATTCAGATACCCTTGAAGGGTTGGTATGCGGAAATATATTTAAAAAAGCACCGTCGACACCATATTCGTTAAAAGGGATAACCTGTTCCCTGTCAAACGCGGTATAGCTGTTCCAGGTATAATCTGTGGTAATTGTAAGGTGCTTAACCGGGTTTAATATAATGCGGCCGGTTGTCCAGAAATCATTTTCGGAGTTGATATCCCTCCCGTTTTGCTTTATAACCGCAACCGGGTTGGTATAGTTACCCTGACCCGAGAAATTTCCGTCAGGATTATAAACGGGCATTAAAGGGCGCAGGTCATTAGGGATCCATGCGCCGCCCTGGTTAGACTGGTTGGTATAGGCGCTTTGGTTATTATCAGTATGCGTCATCGACATATTGAAATTGAACGTGAGCCATTTAGTAATATCCGATACTAATTTTAAGCTTGGCGTATACCTTTTATACACCTGGTTGGCAACTTTTTCTAAGCCATCCTGCGTAAAGTACCCCATATTGGCCGAATAGGTTGTTTTTCCCTCGCCGCCGGATACCGATAAATAATGCTGCTGCTGAGGCGCCCAGCCCGGGTATAATACCTTGATCCAATCGGTATTGCCTACATATCGGTATCGCTGCGGGTTGCCTGGGTCCACGTATGCCGAAGGGTTATGGGCAGGATCATTAAAATAAGCCATGATATTAATGGAATCCTGGGCGGTAAAAGGATCGTTGGATGTATAGCCGCCACTTTTCGCACCTGATCTTTGGGCGGCGTTAAACATATTCAGATAATCTTTTGAATTGATATAATCGGGTATCTTGGTTGGCCGCGATGAAGTGTAGGAACCTGAGTAAGTGATTTGCGTAGCACCTTTTTTGCCGGTTTTGGTGGTAATCAGGACTACACCAAAAGCCGCCCGGCCGCCGTAAATAGCCGCCGAAGCTGCGTCTTTCAATACCGATACATTCGCCACATCATTAGGATCTATCAGGTTAGGGTCACGTTGTACGCCATCAACCAATATCAGCGGATTTGGACTCCCGCTTATAGTTGTATATCCCCTTACGTTATAACTGGCGCCTGTGCCAGGCTGTCCGTTGTTAAGGTTAACATTTAAGTTGGGAATTAATCCGTTCAAACCATCTCCAAGGTTAACTATCGGCCGGCTTTCCAGCTTATCGGCGCCAACGCTGGCAACCGCCCCGGTTAAATTCACCTTTTTTTGCGTACCGTATCCTACCACCACCAATTCATTTAATGAGTTGGTAAGAGCGGTCATTCTGACTTCAATATTCGATTGTGAACCAATTACAATCTCCCTGGTTTGAAAACCTATGAAAGAAATAACAAGTACATCGCCAGGTTTAGCATCAATTGAAAATTGTCCCTCAGCATTGGTGACAGTACCCTTTTTGGCATCTTTTAATATTACAGATGCTCCGGGTAATGGCGCACCTTTGTCATCTGTAACTGTTCCACTGATCTTTTGAACAGCAATAACCGGCATTTCACTTTGTGATTGCTCTGCTTCTTTTAAAACGATGGTTTTTTTGAGTATTTTATAACTAACCTGAATGCTATTAAAACACAGATCGAGAACATTAGCAACTGTTTGCTTTTCTACGTTGATATTTAAAGTTTTCGATTTAAGAACATCAAGGTTATCGTAGTATACAAAATGATATCCTGTCTGGGTTTCTATTAATGATAAAACCTTGTCTACAGACACATTCTTTTCATGAAGAGTAATTAGCTGACCAAAGCTTTTTGCACTTACTTGTGCAAATGCTATAATCAATATGACAATCGTTAGCTTCATAATTAGAAAAATTTGGGGCATAGTGCGCCATGACGCTTCCGCGCACTTTAAATTAATTTTCATAATTTTGGTTAATTGGGTTAAACGTTAGATTTAATTTGGTTACTTCTGATGATTGGATACCCAGATATTAGCCGGGAAAGTGTTACAGCACTTCCCGGTTTTTATTTATACAGGCCAACCGTGGAATAAGGACATTGCACTGATAGGCTATACATAATCACTAAGGGTATCAGTTTTTAGGTGGTTCTTCGTAGTTCTTTCTCCATAATTAGTTTTTAAGTGAATAATTGGTTGTTTATTAAATCCGTTACTATATCAGATATTCAATAGATTGGCCTTCCCATGAGCCAGCCTTTATCTAATTAGCGATAATGATATTTTTTCCTTCTATCCGATATTTAATACCACCAAATTGTAGTACTCCCAACAACTCTGAAATATCCGCTGCGCGCGACATCCTTCCGTTAAGCTTTCTTTTAGGAACGTTTCCTTCGTATTTAACATTTATATCATACCAGCGTGAAGCATTCGCCATAACCTGCTCGATGCTCGCCTTTTTAAAAACAAACAATCCATTCTTCCATGCAACCTCCGTTTCAGTATCTACGTCTTTAATTATTGACAGTTGGCCATTGTCCGTTAATACAGCTTGTTCTCCTGGCTTTAGTTTACCGGTTGCAGTTTTGCCTTTTATTCTCACTGAACCTTCCAACAGCGTTGTTTTAGTTTCCTGATCATCGTCATATGCCGATATATTAAAGTGTGTACCTAATACCTGCACCTCAGATTTGGATGTTTTCACAATAAATGGCATAGCCGGATTATGACTTACTTCAAAATAACCTTGTCCGGTGAGTTGGACTTTACGCTGTTTGCCGGTAAAAGCCGTTGGAAATGTGATTGAAGAAGCCGCGTCCAGCCACACCTTGGTACCGTCTGCTAAAATCAATGGATAGGGAGACTGTTCGCCCTTAGCTGTGGATAAGATATTATAACTAACTGTCTCTTCCTTATCAGTGTTACTGTAGCTAATATCATTGTCCCTCGCCTGAATAACCGTCCCGCCCTGTACTGCCAATTGCCCTTTCAATCCTTTAGCCAAAACGATCTTTTGGCCATTGGCCAGAGTTAGCGTTGCCCGATTTTGTCCCGGGGCAATAACTTGTATATGATTTTGCACTAATTGTACCGATGTATGCTTCTTGTGCAACGCAAAATAACCGCCAAATCCTAATAATACTACGATGGAAGCGGCAGCAGCAATGCGCGGCCATAAAGATGATTTGCGTTCCATCCGGATATGTGGCAATAAGGCTGCATATATTTCTTTCTCCTTCTGTCGCAGGTCAGGTAAGGCAGGGTCAATCTGGGTTGCCTCTTTATGCAGTTCTGCTTCGATCAGCATAAGCAAATCGGTTTCATTGTCGGCATTGCTAAATTGTGCCAATAAAGCTTCGATTTCTGCTGTCGTGCATTCGTTTCGAATAAAGCGTTTCCATAAATCCCGTTGACTTCCATCCATAATTCAAGCGTTTATTGTGATAATACGTCAATCGAAAAAAAAACAATGAATCAAAAGGCGAACAATCTTCAATTATTTTATAATATACTGATAATCAACGATAAAAATTCATAAAAAACAAAGTATTTTTATTGTACTGAACCCGTTAGTAGTTGAGAAATAACCGATTATTGTTACATTAGTAAATTCTTTAGACAATTGGCAGCGTGAAATTATTTGAGGATACGGAACTACAGTACTTGTTGGCACGACTCCACAACAATGATGAACGCGCCTTTAACAAACTGTACAGTACCTGCTTCCGTCCAATCTATCGCCGCATCTTTTCCCTGGTTAAAGATGAAGCTATAGCCGATGAACTCGTTCAAGACCTTTTTCTTAAATTATGGCAAAAAAGGGAAGATATCTATCTCCAACAATCTTTTGAAGCCTACCTGTTTACTATTGCACAGCATCTGGTTTACGATCATTTCCGCCGGCTCGCCAAAGACAAGCGACTGGCTGCCAGATTACTGCTGAACGCCACAGATTTTTACCTGCATTCAGACATCCTGCTGGAAACCAAAGAAAGCCGTGAACTTCTGCAAAAAGCCATTGACCAATTATCGCCACAGCGTCGCGAGGTTTTCACCCGCTGCAAGATCGAAGGCAAAACCTACGAAGAAACCGGTTTGGAATTGGGTATCTCCGTACCAACCGTCAACAGCCACATGACCCAATCGATGAAACTCGTGCGAGAATACCTACTTAAAAACAAAGACATAGTTCTTGTCTTCTTGTTGTTCTGCTATTCCCTGTACAGCATAATCTCCGACCCTGGCAACTTATTGCATGTACTACGCTGATCAACTGGTAGAAACATCAGTCGTCGTTGAAACCTTGTTTTCATTTTTCAAAATTGGTTCAACAGTCTCCAAAAACTCAAATAAGTGTTCTAAGAATTTCCCTTTGGGGCTACTAAATAAGTTTAAACCTCTAACAATTTAATTGTTAGAGGTTTACTTATTTTTTAGCTATGGTGTTTTTTCTGTCCGGCTTTTCCAGTGACCAAACAACACTCTGTTAATCAGCTATTTGAATTTTTTTTAGGTGTTCTAATCCCTTTTGGGGATTTGTCTCAAATACTCTTTAAATTTTCGGGGATTAAATCTTTATCATTTTCATCATCATCTATTATTATTTCTACTATAAGCTAGGCGATTAAATCTAATAATTCAGCTTTGTTGTTATCAAACTTTGATGTTTCTTTTTTTACGATTCTTTTTGGCTGGTCTTTTTTTTCATTTTAATAATATTAGTTAAAGGCTAATATACCAACCGAAGAGCACAGTAATTGTATTGAATAGTTGGAGATTCGGGGAACCTAAGACCACTGCATTCTGAAAATTAGGTCAAACCATTCTGTTTAAAATTGACCGTGTTAAGTATCTCCCCATCAGTTTGCCATGAAATTACCTTTATATTTTGTTATTGATCAAAAAGTACGGAATCTGATGATCTATCAACGCGGAGTCTCCTTTCATGTGAGGGACAGCAGATATAATTTCGCTGCCCTCTTGCATTTCTTCAAACTATGAGAACATAAAGCTTGACAAATTAATTTTTCACCCGGTCGCTTTCTTCACCTGCACCTGTTTGATTATGTTTACGCTGATCCTTTACTGATTTTCCAAAGCGCATGCTTAAAGTAAGTAATGCGGCGCGTGAATCTTTCAGCGTTCGAAAGCTGGCATTTGTTTGATATAAATTGTTTATGGCTCCCTGGTTAATATTGGTAAATAAAAGATCGTTGATACTCAGTTTTAACGTAGTACGTGGCGACAGTGTCTTAGAGGCGGCTATATTGAGGCGGCCTTTAGCAGCCAAAGTAAACTGTGCATCGGTCTGTTTACTTTGATACTTACCATCGGTTTGTAAAGTCCATCCCTTTTTAAGCTTAAACTGCAATACTGCCTGCCCCGAGAAACTGGTGTTACGGCTGTTTAAAGTGCCGGTATAAAAAGCGCTGGCTTGTCGTATCTGCCATACGTCCCCGCTTAACTCCAAACTGAACCAGCTGGCCGGATCGAAACTTGCATCTGCATTCAAATCATATAATTTTGTGCTACTAATATTTCCCGGACGACTAAAATAATAGCCGTTTCGAATTTCTATGGTTTCTGTTGACCTGTCGCGGATGTCAGTATAGGTCATAGTTACCGAAATTCTATCTTTATAAATGTAACCCAACTCAAAGTTTCCCGAATAAGAGGGTAGCAAATAAGGGTTTCCGGTATAGAAGGTATATTTATCCAGCGGAGAAATAAAGGGATTCAAGTCCTGATAGTAAGGCCGCTCAATACGGCGTCCATAAGTCATTTTTAGCTGATGATCGCCCAGCGTATCCAATTTATACAGGAGATAAATGGTAGGGAACAAGCCTGTATAGTTCCGGTTAAAAGCAGAGTCAGGCTTTTGAGCGTTGCCTAACTGATGACCGCGCGAATCCGTGTTCTCCAGTCGGAGACCCGCCTGTACGCTTAGCCTTTTAAAATCTTTATTTAAATTAATATAACCAGCGTTGATGGCTTCCCTGTATAAAAAATGATTGGTCTTGTCATTGTCCGTTAAGGCAATTCCGTTTACGATGTTGAAATAATTGGCCTGGTTATCGGTGTTGGTATAGCTGCTTTTTACACCTGATTCCAGCTTCCAGCCATCGGATAATGGATGGCTGTAGTCCGCCTTGGCCGAATAGATATGAATGGCAGCAGGAAGGTTGCCATTGAGCTGGTCTATAGATACCGAACCCGCTGTTGCCTGGCTTTGGTTTAAAAATGTTTGGTTATTGCCCGTCGCAAAAGCGAGGTAATCCAGGTTCGCCGTTATTTCCGGACCATCTTTTTTAAAGGTATGCTTGTAATTTAGATTAGCGCTGCCATTTTTGAACTTACCAAGTTCTTTATTTTTTGATACGATGGATGAATCGGCCTGGCCGGCAGCATTCAATAACTGCCCTTTGCTATTATTAAACTCATCAGGGGAACGAATGATGCCGTTGAATAGCACGCCAATAGTTGTATTTTCAGATGAATGAAGGTCCATACCCAGCTTCGCGTTATAGCCGCTGCTTTTAGTGCGGATGTAAGAATTCTGGGTGAACRCGCCCGATGGTTGCCCCGCATTATAAAAGTAGCTGCGGTCAATGTCTATATCGTTAAAGCCATTACTAAATGTGTAGGCGAAAGTGCCGAATACATTTACTTTATCCTTCCGGTAATTAAAATCCATGCTGTTATTCGTCGCTGTATACCGGCTCTGACGCAAACCAAGGCTCACACCCAGGTTAAATCCCTTCACTTTCGTTTTTTTAGTTTTGATATTGATGATACCGGCGGTACCGGCTGCGTCGTACTTGGCGGGCGGATTGGTCATCAGTTCGATTTGAGATAAGGTTGATGAGGGCATAGAGCGCAGGTAGTTTTCCAGGTCGCTACCGGAAAGATAGGTCGGTTTATCATCTACATAGATTGCCACGCCGGATTTGCCATGAAAACTGATCTGGCCGGCCTGGTCAATGGTAACGCCAGGCGACTTTTCCAGTACCTCCAGCGCAGTGGTACCTGCATTGCTGATCAGCGCATCCACATTAACAACCGCACGATCGATCTTTTGCTCCAGGAATGCTTTTTTTGATGTTACTACCACCTCCTTTAAAGTGTTAGCAGCCGTTTGCATAGTGATGGTTTTTAAATCCATCAATTGGTGTTGCACGTCAACCGCTATTCCCTCGCTTTTATATGGCAATTTACCAATGGAAGAAATCAGGATACGATATAGGCCGGCATCACTTACACTAAAATTAAAAACCCCGTCCTCAGCAGCCAGTTCATACTTTACGGTCACAGAATCTTTTAACCGCATGAGGGATACGGTGGCGCCGTAAACGGGTTGCCGGTTTTTATCTGCAACTTTTCCTGATATTTTGCCGCTGATTGTTTGGGCAAATAGAAAATCCGGGGCAAAGCAAAGCCCTATGGCCAAGAATGCCATGATTAATAATTTCATAAAAGTGTTTTAATTAATAGAGGATTGGATTGAATTAATATTGAATAAGAATATCACTGATGCCCCGGCACATCTTTTTAATATGAGCTGTCGCGATAGCAGAATTAACTCGCGTATCTGCCGTAATAGTTAAATCCCCATCTGAGATTTTAATATGGTAATTGGTATTTTCGTTTCTGAGTATGGCGGTGCAACTATCCATATACCTTGTTACTTCAGGCGTCGATCCCGAGTAAAAGGAAGCTTTAAACGTATAACCGGATTTTGCGTCTTTGATGGAAAGAAGCGTTTCGCCCTTGCGTTTATTTTGAAGAAAAAATGCAAAACAAAAGCATATCAATAACAGGGCGGTTATAATTGTCGGGATAAATTTCTTCATTTTTTGATTTGTTAATGTTTCCAAAGCAGGCATAGCATTCCCATACCCTTCAGAGTTTTCATTTTTTGAACAGAACGAGTGTTATTATTTATTCAGTCTACTGGCCAGGAGGAAATGACCAAGGAAGCCTATCGATAAACAAAATGCGATGACCATAAGTGCATAGATATCTGAAAGATGGTAACAGCCGATTATGCCAAGCCCGGCAGCAATACCGCAAAGTGCGCAAAACCACTTGAGGCTATTCCTGACCTCATTTTTACCTGTTGTCATCAACTGTGAAACTACGGTTTCCGGAGTGCCCATCTCTACCATCTTCTTCTTAAGACCATTATCCAGGATAAGCCTGATCATCGTAAGGATGAAACTGGTAACCATAAAGATCATCAGCAGGATAACGATATTGCGAACAAACTCCTCGAAAGTAGCTCTGTCGCTCATTAAGCTGGTATTACTCTCTGCGTGTGCAACGAAAGCACCCGGGAGTAATAGAAGGGTTATAAATATCTTTTTCATTGTTTTTTTGATTTGCTTTTATACCTGATGAGACCGTTTACCTGAATTATAGTTGCAATGTTTTTGCATTTAAAAGTGTATGTATTTGCTTTTGATGGTTTTTAGCCATTTCAAGGGCCTGGAAAATTAAGATAACAACTGCTGCGGTAACTGCCGAAACAAGCAGCACCATTGGCGTGCTCCTGATAACCGCGTCCATGATTGGCCAGAAAAATATTGCTGAAAAGAAAATCAACAAAACAGAAAAACCTGATACCATGATGGCAGCCCAGGGAAATGCACGTTTCGGCTCCGGTAATTGTTCCAAGACCAGGCTAGTAAGGTCAAAATCAAACCGGGGTTTTGCCTGGTCTTGAATGCCGTTAAAAAGCCACCGGTAGTTGGCGATATTTGCCTGGCAGTTTTCGCAATCCTGCACATGTATTTTCAATTGATCATTGATGTTTTCCGGTTCAGCTATATAAAGCTGTATCTCCGCGTCGGTAAGATGTGCTGTTATCATAACTCGTTTCTTTTGTATTTTAATAAGAGGTTTTCTTTCAGCGTTTTTCTTGCCCTGAAAATGTAGTTTTTGACCGTGCCTTCCGGTAGAGAAGTAATCTCAGCGATCTCTGCATAGCTTAGTTCTTCCTGATGATACAAGGAAATAAGGGTTTTGTAAAGTGGTTTAAGCTGTTCGATCTCCGTCTGAAGCATGGCCGCCAGTTMCTTATTAAACAGGAGGTCTTCAGTGTCATTTTTTAAATCTTTATTAAAATGATCAATTGGAAACTCACTGTCTTCTCCAAAGTTATCCATAAGCACCAGCTTCTTTTTCTCCAGGTAATGGAGGCAGGTATTATAAGCGATCTGACCGATCCAGGTAGATAACTTGGATTGAAACTTAAAGCTACTAAGATTTTTGAAGGCCTTCAGGTAAACGTCCTGGGCAATGTCTTTACGGTCGCCAGGACTGCTGATCATTTTGAAGGTCATTTGCGCAACCAGTCCCTCCGTCTTTTTAACGATCAAGCCAAAAGCATAGCGGTCGCCATTTAATACAGCTGTTACCAGGCGTCGGTCGGGTAAATTCTCATCCTTTTGCTTGCTCACTGTTGATTAGACCGGCTAGCGCACTTTATGTTGCAAATTATTTTCGGAACACAGCGTTCGGTAATTACACACCAACTGCTTATTTGAACTACTATAGATAAGCACTATAATCTACATTTGAAAATTTCAAGTACTTGAAATCTTGTTTTCAATCGGCTCAACAGCCTCTAAAAACTCCATTAAGTGTTCAAAGAATCTCCCTTCTGGGCTACGAAGCCGCTTTACGAAAGTAGAGCGGCTTTTTGCTTTATGATAATAACAAAAAAATCAACAAAATAACTATTATCTCTATTTGCGCCTCTATATTAGTTGTATACAATTACTTTATCAATATTTTATACCCGGTGATTTCCTGGATTTCATTATTACTGTAATTTCTTAATTTTAAAATAGGGCTTCTTGATTTTAGAAAAAGCCTGATGGCTTCATGCGGGTAAGCATGATACTCGACGATATTGCCAAAATTTCCTTTGTGTCGTTTCCTGAGTTCTTGCGCAGCCTTCCAATATTCTTTTTCAGTAAATCCTTTCGATTGTAGGGAATATGCAATATTAATCCCATTACTCCTGAGTTCAATAGGATATTCACTTGTTATAATTGCGTCACTAACACAGTAAGGATACTCTTTTGATGCGTTTACTATTTTTAATCTTTTTAACAAGTTAGCTAATTGCTTTTTTAATGTATCAACTCTAAATTCTTTGCTAAATTTTTTATTTACTAATACTTTACCCCTCAATGAGCACTGCCAAAGTCCTTCAATTCCTGTTTTCTCAATATATCCCATATCACCTAACTGACTCAAAATTTCTAAAGCTGCTGTTTTATCTACGTTAAAAATTCTCAACGCTTTTTGATCTGAAATAAATTTATTTTCTGTTTTCTTCAGTAACTCTCGTGTTTTCAGTTGATCAATCATATATTTGGAGTGATGACTGCAATTGAGATCATTTCGGGGGTTCTCCTCAATATCTTCTCAAGCTATCTTTATCAAAAGTTAGCTCAATTTCTAAAAAAAATCTGACATTTATAAAAAATAGGACTCGAGCCCTTTTTATTTTTTTCAACCACAATTGCTTCATATTTAATTAATTGCGTCTTTGGTGACAATATTATCGAGAATTTTATTCTTGATAATTGTATCCCCCATATAAACGACATGTTTTAAATGTATTGATTAATAAGCTTTTATGTTTTTACTTTATATTATATAGAGTAAAAATGTTGTATTAATTATCCACTGATATTATTTAATAATTTGTATATCAATAACTTAGAATATGAATTGGTTAGATTTTAGCATGTTTTTATTTGAAAAAATTAAGGAAACAATAGATTGTGGCCAATATATTAAAGAAGTAAGTATTGATTATGAATTGGGTGAGAGTTTTGGAAATGAATATATCAGGGTGAACTATAACGTTACAGCGAATAATTTTTTTTATGATTTACCTTTTAGTATGCAACAAACCATGTTCAACGGGGAAACGACATTATATTGTCCAGTTATCAACGCATTCAGAATTAAGGCGGGGAGGTGAAAAAAGAAAATTATTCAGGATAACTGAATTTAAACATATTTACGAGAGCTTGGGAACATATGCAATCTTACAACTGGAGGATGCTTTAAGTCCAGAAATTTCTATTAAAGTAAAAGGGATAGATTTTTGGCCAGAGGGAAACTATGCGGAACTATATCTGAATAAAGCTTTATACGTAAGATATAGAAATGATACCGGTTCTTTTGAGCACGATATTTTAAAATGGGACGCCTTACATAAATTGGCGATTGACAGTAAGAAAATATTCGCTGGAGAACGGGCTTATTTTAGTGTCACTGATTTAAAAATAAATGACAAGTTCGGCTTTGCAATTGATGACATAAGATCTTTGATACTTCGTTTTGAAGTTCCGATAAAAATCAAGGGGATCAGAACAATCGATAAAATTCATATCCATACATTATACTTTGTTGAAGCTCTCAAAAAAGATATTAAAGGCGAATACTTTTATAAAGATAAAATCCTGTATCAAAACCTTATTACTTACTTATATAACCATCACCTCGGCTCTGAAAAATCAAAAATTATAAACTCACAAAAACAAAAATTTTTAAGAGATTTCATAATTCAAAAGGGAGATATACTACAATTGAAGAACGGCCGAATCGTTGCGGCAGATTCAATAGAAATCGACTCCCAAAATATAGTAATAATAGAGTATTTAATTCTAAAGGTTAATTTACAGACTAGTGAACGAAAGCGAAAAATACCTTGTGATAATATAGAGTATGTTTTAAAAAAAGATGATTTTTTGGAATATAAAAATTACAGCACATACAAACGTATTTCGTTATTGTATAAATGGATGTCAAAAAGAAAAAAGAAAATTGGTTTTATAACATTTGAATCGGACTTGCTATAGAAACTATGTGAGAGATTATTCTTTCTATTATAGATATATCAACTATTAGGCTTATCTAACTAAACGCCTCAAATCACCTATAAAAGAGTTCGAGATTTTTCCCCTACGGGCTACCAGAGGGGAAAGGTTATCAAAAGATAACTTTTCCCCTTTTTTTATGCTCTTTAATAGCCTGTTAATCTGCAAGATAGGAGAAATCGGTTGGCTCAAATGAGGGGTTCGATGCTCTCTTCCGTCAAAACATAGATTTTTAGGATACATCGAACCGATCAATTTGCGTTTTTCCATTATACTTGCTGATTTATAATGTAATTGAATATCGGCTATCCTGATCCCATTAACAATTTTAGGTATTTCCGGCATCGGCCCTGCATTAGTGGGGCATGAGGGTTCAACGCTGGTGCTATTTAAAGGGTTGCGGTTATTGATTTACAAAAATAATCGCAAATGATTTTAAATTATAGTAATTATGGAAACGAATGCAATTGATGAGCAGAAAATGTTAGCCGGATTGATCCGGCGCTTGTCCAGGCGATAGGCCTTTCAATCGTTATTAAAGAAATATGCGCCGGGGTTGTATTACTTCCTTAGTCGTTTAGGCCTGGATCATAAAAACGCGGATGAACAAGTACGGGAAATATTGGTTAGGTTTTGGAGAAAGCTTAATGGCTTAAAAGAAACAGACAGACTTGATGTGGCATTATACCATATAGCTGTTGAAACTGCCTGCCTTTTTTAACGCAACTTAGCGAAGCTTCTTTGGAGGTTTTAACCGCGGAACAAAAAATAGTGTTTGCGTTAAAACAGTTGCGAGAATTTGATCTTCATGAAATAACAACTATGATGGCTTCACCTGTTAAACAGGTAAGGGGAAACTTTAAAATAGCATTGGATCACACTATCGAAATCCCCGCCCTGGCATCGACGGATTCTTTAAACTAAGGGTTAAAAGTGACTTGGGCAACTAAGTTGTTTTTTTTGCGAACTGACCCGATGGGGGGCATATTGTCAAAAAGTAGGGGATTAAATGATAAAGATTGAAATAAATGCAATTATCAATAAATGAAACCCATAAATTTAGCCGTTTGATAGTGTAATAATTATCCATAAACTCAAACCACTTATGCTAAAATTTTCCTTCACGCTGTTTTTTGTTATAGTCTTTTTAGGTATGTTCAGGTACCTTACAGGTGTTTTCTTTCAAGAAAGTCAACCTCAAACCACACCTTCTTTGATAATTCAAAGGCAAGCCTCAGGTACTGCACACAAAGATTCTTTGCGTTGGCCGGATGGATTAACGGTTACCACATTTGCAGGCCCCGAGCTTACGCCAAGCCCCGCCTGCATTGCGACAGCGCCAACAGGTGAAGTATTTGTTGGTGTTGATATGATGGGTTCGTTAGGCAAAACTCCTGGAAAAGGAAAAATTATCAGACTTGTAGACAGTGATAATGACGCTAAAATAGACAAGCATACAGAATTTGCAGAAGTTGATGATCCCCGCGGTATCCTCGTTATGGGCGACCAGGTTTATGTAATGCACACCGTATTCTCTAAAGAAACGGGTAAGGCAAGTGGAATGAACCTGGAAGTTTTTATAGACAAAGACCAGAACGGCATTGCTGACGGACCTCCAAAACCCCTTATTGAGCATATAAGCAATGCGCACATGCTGGCTGAAAGAGGGACAGACCATGCTACTAATGGAATACGTATGGGCATTGACGGCTGGATATATATTGCTGTTGGTGACTTTGGATTTCATGATGCTGTTGACCGCAGCGGCAAAAAACTAACCATGCTGGGTGGTGGTATAGTTAGAGTACGCCCGGATGGAACTGAGATGGAGATTTACACGCATGGAACCAGGAACATTTACGACGTTGCCATTGACCCCTACATGAACATTTTCACAAGGGACAATACCAATGATGGCGGTGGATGGAACATACGTTTTTCTCACCACATACAATCGGGCGAATATGGGTACCCCCTGTTGTTTCAGCACTTTACGGATGAGATTTTACCGGCCCTTGTAGATTTAGGGGGAGGATCGGGCACAGGCTCTTTGTTTATGGACGAGCCCACCTGGCCGGAAAAATATAACCGCGTACCAATGACAGCCGACTGGGGAAGAAGCGAACTTTATATTAACCGCATAAAACCGGATGGCGCCAGCTTTCAGCAAAAAGAAGAAGAGTTTATTCAATTGCCGCAAATTACAGATCTTGATGTAGATGGGTCTGGAAGACTTTACCTCTCGGCATGGGATGGCGCTGGTTACTCTGGCGACCCCGCTAAAGGCTATGTTGTGAGGGCTGTGCCCAAAAACTGGACGTATAAAGCATTCCCCGATCTTAATGCTGCTTCATCAGGCGATCTGGCAAACTTACTTAAATCAGCAAGCGCTGTAACCAGGTTAAGCGCGTCTCAGAAACTCATTACCCGGCCTGTTGAAGAGAGCAGCAAACTGTCGCTTGCAATTGCAAATGATGCAAGCCTGCCCTTATATGCCCGGGTAGCGGGTATTTACACCTATGCCCAGGCGGCCCGTGAAAACGGGATACCAGCGCTGGTACAGCTTTCTAAAAACGAAGAGTTAAAGGAATTTGCCTTAAGGGCGCTGGCCGACAGAAAGTCTGGCCTCCAAAACGTACCCATCGAGCCGTTTTTAGCCGGCTTAAGGGATCCTTCTGCACGGGTTCAGGCCGCAGCTATTGTAGGCCTGGGCCGCCTCGGCAAAATAGCTGCAGCGCCGCAATTATTAGCAACCCACGTTCCGGCTACCTTTGCGGCGCCGGGCAAAAATGAGGAAGGCCCTCATGCCAAACCTAATTCTGCAATTATACCGGCACACCTGGCGGTAAAAGCCCTCGTAAGTATGAATGCTGTTAGTGATTGCGTTAACGCAATCGGAACCGGGAATTCTACCCTTGCACTATGGGCTTTAAGATATATGTATGATACTAAAGCTGTTGATGGTTTAATCGAGGCCTATTCAAAAGTTAAGGATGAAAAAATAAAAAAGCAAATACTGGTAACGCTATCCCGGCTTTACAAAAAAGAAGACGCTTACGATGCTTCATGGTGGTGGGGCACGAGGCCCGATTCGCACGGACCGATTTATAAAGGCGTTACGTGGGAAGGCTCGTCGCGAATTGAGAAGTTTTTAAAAACCGAATGGGCAAAACCAGCTCCCAACAGGAAACAACTTTTTGCCGATTTAAATGCCCGCCATCAAATGGGCATCACGATATTTGGCGGTGAAGAGAAAAGTGTTGCCACGAAAGAAGTTAAGATAGACCTGGCAAAGATCAGGAACAGGAAAGGGCAAATAGGAAAAACTTCCATCGAGGATGTGATGCTGATGATTGCAAAAATAAAGGGAGACCCCTTAAAGGGAAAAGTTCTTTTTGCACGCCAGGGCTGCATAGCCTGCCATAACCTTACCAGGAGTGAAAAACCCAAAGGGCCGTTTATGGGGCAAATTGGTTCCATCATGACACGGCAGCAAATTGCAGAGTCGGTTCTTAAACCTAATGCATCAATTTCTCAAGGCTTCGCCACCGTCATGATATCCGCAAAAGGGAACAAAAGTTATATGGGATTTATTACTGCGGAATCGGCCCAAAAAATAGTGATGCGAAACATTATCGGTGAAGTTTTTACGATTAAAGCTGCTGACGTAATTAGCCGCAAAGAATTAAAAACATCCATGATGCCTACCGGTCTTGCCAATGCGTTATCATACGATGAGTTTGCATCCCTTATCACTTTTCTTTCGCAACAAAAAAATTAAGTACGATGAGCAAGCCTTGCCTTAATGAACAAAATTAATAGACCTTGGTTCGATTAAGCGATATTAGGTTGCGTTTTTCACGCCAATCCTTCACGTAATTTTTAGCCACAAAAAGCCCGGATGAAAATAAACATCCGGGCTTTGCAAAGCGTTCACCGGTAAGCGGGTAAACCCGGCATCATCAAAACAAATCTCCCTTTATTGTCTTAACAGGATTCCCCCGCTCCAGCGCGTTGTGTTCCTGCCATTGGCTTTGTTGTTGATCCATCAATTGTTCGGTTTGCCAAACCAGTATTTTGGCTTCAAGCCTGGCCAAGCAAAGTTTCTTGTTTTCCAGCTGTGAGCGGGTATCCATAGCCATTACCTGTAATCCCGATGGCAGGTGTGTTCCCCGAACAGCAGTTTCTACCTTGTTTACGTTTTGCCCACCCGGACCGGACGAGCGGCAGGTTTCCAGCTTAACATCTTTCGGGTTCCATTGCATCAGTTCCTTCACATCAAAAGCAGCAACGCCCACAAACCAGTTTTTACGCTTGTGGTATTTACGATACGGGCTTTGTGCTATCCATTGTACGGTTCCAGACCATTCTTTTACGAAGGCATCCAGGCCATCGCCGATGACCATCATGGTGGCTGATAGTAACGTACCGTTTAACTCAGCGGATTTATTTTCCAGCACCTGCAGTTCAATCCTTTGTTGTATAGCCTGTTTTATCATCAAGCTTTGTACACAGGCTACAACCCGGCAGCATTCTGCCGGGCCTTTGCCTGAGGTGATTTGTATCATCATCTTTTTCATCGCTATTCCTTATTCATTCTAACAATACGTGGAAAAAACTTGCCCTGGATCTCAATCAGGTCGCCTTGCGCAGCTATCACGGTTTCGATATCCTTATAGGCTAAAGGATTCTCTTCAACTGTGCCGCCAATTAAGGTAACGCCTGCGTTAGCCAGCAGCTTTTTCATAGCCGATACCGTCATGCTGTCCTTTGCCTTTTGCCGGCTCATGGCCCGGCCTGCGCCATGTGATGCGGAATATAATGCATCGCCCAAGCCTTTGCCCGATACCAGGTAAGCAGGCGTGGTCATGCTGCCGGGGATGATACCCAGCTCGCCTTTGTGTGCGGGTGTTGCACCTTTACGATGCACGATTACTTCCCTGCCATCAGCAAGCTGATCCTTCCATGCAAAATTGTGATGGTTCTCTACCACGTTCAAGGCATTTAAGCCCAACGCTTTTAACAGGTTGGCATGAATGCGCTGGTGGCAGGCTTTGGCATAATCGCCGGCAAGTGTCATGGCGAGCCAATACTCTTGCCCTGCTTCGCTGTTCATATCCAGCCAGGCCAGTTGTTGCGCATGGCGGGGCAGTTTACAGGTGTTCATGGCTATCTGGGTGTAATGCCTTGCTATGGCCGAACCCAAACCCCTGCTACCCGAATGCGTTAATAAAGCCGTGTGCTTTTTTGCAGGTAACCCCAAAGTATTATCAGCTAACAATTCTATCTCGCCAAACTCCACAAAGTGGTTGCCACCGCCCGATGTACCCAATTGCCTTACCGCTTTACTGCGCAGGGGCTTTAAAAAGGATAGCTCATTAAATACTGGGCTATCCAGCACCCTGTGTTCCTGCCTTACATCCAGGCCGCCTTCCATACCGAAGTGGGTATGATTTTTTAAAGCCTGTTTAACCTGGTATTCAAACCGTCTCAGGAAACCATCGCTTTCGTCAATAATGGAAAGCGCCATACGGCAACCAATATCCATGCCTACCGCGTATGGGATCACCGCGTTATCGGTAGCCAGCACACCGCCAATTGGTAAGCCAAAGCCCATATGCGCATCGGGCATTAAAGCGCCCTGTACGCTTACAGGCAAGAGGTTGGCCAGCTCCATTTGCTTTTTTGCAGATGATTCGATACCCTTGCCGCCATACGTTTTACAGTATACCGGCTCGTTTCTCAACTCAAAACTTTTAAACAATGGGCCTTCAACTTTACCAATAACCTTTTCGGCTATTTTACTTGTTAGTTCATCATCCAGGAATGCTTCCGGATCATTCTTAATATTCACCAGCAGATCAAGTAATTGTTGCTTGCTGTGGTGCTTGAAATTTTTAGAGGCTATGCCAATAACCAGGCTTCGCAGCTGATCGTTATGATAACCTATTTTACTTAAATCTTTTGTTCTTAAATTGCCCATGTGGGTTATGTTTCTAATTCCAGGTAAGCTTCTTTTGGACTGTACCTGGGTATGTTTTTAATTTTGTTAATGTATTTGGCTGGCTCGGAATAACCCCCTCTCCAGCGGTGAAGCCGTCCATGAGTGATATAGTCCATGCGCGGCGTTAAAAAATTGGTATTAATTCGGTTCTTTACCCGCGCCAGTTCTCTTTCTATATCAATATCCAGCAGTTTTTTATGCGTTATTATATCAGGTACAACTTTTAATATATAGCGCCATGGTTCGGTAAACACATATTTTACATCTACCCTCCTGGTTTTAATGTCAAAGGTTTCAACGCAGGTAAAGCAGGCTTTTTCCTCTTCGGTTAAATTCATCCTGTTAACTTGCCAGTTATAAGGGTAAAACTCGCGCAGCAATTGTTGTCTCATTTCGTAACCAATGCATTTTTTACGCCGCTTCTTCCGTTTAAACGATTTATCGTAATGGTATTCTACCGTGTTTATCTTGGCCAGCAATGTTTCATAAAACGCTGCCCTTTGGCTGTGTTTTAAATTATCGCGAAGCACAAAAAACCGTTTCCAGCCACGCTGATAGGGATGTTCAAGCGGTACCATTGGCAAAAGTGACTGTTGATAACGAAGTTCTTTTCGCCGTTTATAAAGTTGTATTAATTGTTTATCACGATCGGTTTTTACGAGCCTCCTTTTTTGCCGCGCCGATTTGATACGGCACGGCCATTCATGTGTGTTCATCACAATCCATTTGTTTTTTTTTGAATTTGATTTTTGATCTCCGTTCGTCCTTGAATAAGGATATAGCCTTTTTTTAGAGCGCTCAGGAAAAAACCTATGAAATTGAGGCAGGCAAAATAATGTACAGGGTTACCAAAGCAACCGTTTAATTATTCAATAAAAAATACAGTGTTTGCCTGCCTGTTTAGGCAATGAGCGAAAGGGGCGATATGTAGCGTAGCTCTGTCATGATTCCTTGATATTTAAAAGGTTAACAAATCAGGAATTGATGCAAATATAGAAAATTATATTAATTCATCATATGCGTCACATCGTCCAAACATAATAAATTGCTTTAGGCCATGAAATTCGCCCGGTATTTTCCAGCTCTTTGCATAATTGAAAATTTGGTTTGAGGCGGTTTCCCAGGTTGAATTATTAAAAAGACATTCCCCAATAATTTCCCCGTCCGCTCTTTTGGAGATATAGATCTTCAGCCAATTTATTTTATTGGAAGTTAACTGACCCGGAATTTTGTCTTTCAATAGCTCAAAAAAAGGTTCGCCTTGTGGATATTCGTTCCATTGTCCCTGAACATTTAAAGGTCCCAGTTTTGGGTGCCATAATACTTCTCTGCCGTTGGCAATTGCCATAAAATCAAAATCAGGATTGTGACTATCCGAAAGACTGTCAATTATTGTTACAAATGTTGAATTGATATAATTGTCTAAAGCAGAGTTCACCTGGTCTTCGAGTGAATAACCCGCTCCTGCAACATTCTCTATTATTCCATTGGGGAAATATTTTGGATGTGATGCAGAAACCATTAAATGCATTATACTTGGATGATTGTCGGGATTTTCTACCACCATCAAACCTATGTCTAATTCGTCATTTACAATAAGAGCCAGATATTGACTGTGCCTTTTAACCTGATAACCCATTTCAATAAGTCTGGTCTCAAGAGTAGTCAGCATATACCAATTTTTGTTAACCCGAGGGGCCTCGTTTTGCGGTACCGACTGGTTAACGCCGATCGCTTTCTTCTTAAAAAAGTCCAATATACCCATATTATGATTCGTTGCTTTTTATAATTATATATATCCAAAACTGTTGCGCAACAGGTGAAACAGTAAAAAATCACATCTATCTAACAATCAGAAAATTACGAATTGCCATAAAAATACAAAACGCAACAGAAGGCGATGGCCTTTTTATCCGCAGGAAAAGTTACCATGAGCGACACAGGCAATAGCGAATGTAATATTAGTGAATCATAGCGATGGGTTTAAAAACTCATCGCTATATTTATAAAATAACAATCGCAGACGAATGAGTGCTACCATTACTACCGAAAAGCCCGTAAGGCTTCTCTCTTTAGACGTCTTTCGCGGCGCAACAATAGCTGCCATGATCTTAGTTAATGACCCCGGCGATTGGGGCCATATCTATGCACCGCTAGAGCACTCCAAATGGAACGGCTGCACGCCTACCGACCTGGTATTCCCTTTTTTCCTTTTTATGGTTGGAGTGTCAGTGGTTTACGCCATGGAGAGCAAAAAGGCCGTTATGCCCCATGGCAAGTTAATATTAACCGCGCTGCGTCGTACTGCTATACTGATAGCCATTCCCTGGATCACCCAATTGATCTTTCATCCCGATGGTGGCATAGCTCACCTGCGCTTACCGGGCGTATTGCCGCGCATTGCCCTGGTTTATTTTATCTGCACCACCCTATATTTAAAAACATCACAAAAAACCCGCGACTGGATTTTTGCCGGCGCGCTTTTCGGTTACTTTATCATCATGACTTTTATCCCGGTACCGGGAGTAGGCTATGCTAACCTGGAGCCAGAAACCAATATGGGCGCCTGGATAGACCGGATGGTATTTACTACCAATCACCTCTGGCGCGAATCGCATACCTGGGACCCCGAAGGTTTGCTGGGAACCTTACCCGCCGTGGCTACAGGCCTGTTCGGCATACGTGTAGGTTCGTGGTTAAAACGTAAAGACCGCGACGAGAATGTAAAAGTAAGCTGGATGTTTACTTACGGTGTAATAGCAGTTATTACAGGCTTAATATGGGATCTGTTTTTCCCCATCAACAAAGCACTCTGGACAAGCTCCTTTGTGCTTTATACTGGTGGCCTGGCCAC
Organism: Mucilaginibacter sp. P4_G9; assembly: GCF_056400985.1. Lineage (NCBI taxonomy): Bacteria > Pseudomonadati > Bacteroidota > Sphingobacteriia > Sphingobacteriales > Sphingobacteriaceae > Mucilaginibacter > Mucilaginibacter sp. P4_G9. The sequence continues at coordinate 80,041 of NZ_JBFUKF010000001.1, forward strand.
CATTGCGCTGGCCCTTAACTACTGGCTAATTGATGTGCAGGGGCATAAAAAATTCACCTACCCTTTTGTGGTTTTTGGCACAAATGCTATTTCCGCTTACGTGTTATCCGGCTTTATCCCGCATTATATGGGGATGATAAAAATCGGGGGATCGTCAATTTATCAAACCTTTTTTGCTCCATATTTCTCTCCCATAAACGCTTCATTGGCCAGCGCCATATTTACGGTTATTATATTATGGCTGGTGATGTGGATATTGTATATTAGAAAAATATTTATCAAAATATAGTATATGAAATTTAAACTGACCCTAATCACCTTAACCGGGGCACTATTATTTAGTATTACAGGAGTAAAAGCGCAAACTACCACCTTTACACCATCGCACCTCAAAGCAGCAGAACGGATGCTTATTGCATCAGGAATAGAGACCAACCTGCAAAAAATGTTCGGCACGCTTATAGAGACTCAAGCCCAGCGATTACCCATTGATAAAAGGACCGCATTCAAAAATGCGATGAATAAATTCATCAATAAGTATGTAACCTTTGATGATGTAAAAAAAGCATTTATCCCAATTTATGCCGAGGAGTACTCCGAGGCTGAACTTAACCAGATAGCAGATTTCCTTTCTTCACCTGCAGGTATAAAAATGACCGAAAAGCAAGCTATAATGTTTCAAAAAGGCGGAGCCTGGGGTCAAAAGATATTTACAGATCACCAGGCGGAGCTTGAACAAATGATGAAGGATGAAATGGCAAAAAAATAAAAACGGCCTTGTTAGCCAATAATTTGTAACTAATAGTTTCGTTTAGCATCTTAGCATAAAATATTCCCTAATTAATATCATGAATTTAAACAAACAGTTTTCTGTTGCAGCTTTAACTTTGCTTATAGCCACAGGAAGCGCCTTTGCACAAGTAAAAAAAAGGCCGGCCCCATCGCCAAAAAGCAAACCCGTTCCAGCACAACTGCTTGTAAAAGGCGATGTATTACCTATTGATAAACAGGTTATCATTGGCAAATTGCCAAACGGATTAACCTATTACATCAGGGAAAATGTTGAACCCAAAAACAAAGCCGAACTTTACCTGGTAAATAAAGTAGGATCGGTTTTAGAAACCGACGACCAGCAGGGCCTTGCGCATTTTACCGAGCATATGGCTTTTAATGGCACCCGCGATTTTCCTAAAAACCAAATGGTTGATTACCTGCAAAAATCGGGTGTGAAATTTGGCGCCGATTTAAATGCCTATACCTCATTTAACGAAACGGTTTACCAGTTACCCATACCAACCGATACCGCAGCGATTTTTAACAATGGCTTCAAAATACTGGCCAACTGGGCCGGCTACGTGAGCTTTGACCCTACCGAGATAGATAAAGAGCGTGGTGTTGTTTTAGAGGAAGAACGCTTACGCGGAAAAAACGCACAGGAACGCTTACAACAGCAGGTACTGCCGGTACTGCTCAATAACTCGCGTTATGCTTTACGCCTGCCAATAGGTAAGGAAGCTATCCTTAAAAATTTTAAGCCCGAAACCATCAAGAGCTTTTACCATGACTGGTATCGCCCGGATCTGCAGGCGGTAATTGCCGTTGGCGATTTTGATCCTAAACAGGTAGAGGCGCTGATAAAACAGAATTTTTCGGGATTGCAAAATCCAGCTGCCGAAAAACCACGTGTAAAATATACCGTACCTGCCACACCAGGTACCGCTGTTAAAATAGCTACAGATAAGGAGTTCCCTTACACTCTTGCCCAAATTGTTGTAAAACATCCGGGCACAACTATTAAAAACACTAACGACTATATGCAGAGTGTTAGGGTACAGCTGTTTAACCAAATGCTAAATTCGCGCTTAGGCGAATTGCTGCAAAAACCCAATCCGCCGTTTTTATTTGGCCGGTCGAGCTATGGTGGCTTTTTAGGCGAACAGGATGCATTTACCTCCATCGCGGTAGCAAAACCAGGTGAGCTGGAAGGTGCAATTAAAGCTGTAGTTGCCGAAACTGAGAGAGCCCGTAAATTTGGTTTTACACTTACCGAACTGGAGCGCGCCAAGCAGGACGCTCTTGTGCAAATGGGCAATGCCTATAAAGAAAGGGATAAAACAAGATCGGTAAATTTTGTACGCGAATACCAGCAGCACTTTTTAGAGGGCGAAGCTATACCGGGTATTGACTACGAATACAATTTTTATGTAAATAACATTGGTAAAATAACCTTATCCGAAATGAATGCCCTGGCCGGCAAATTYATTGGCGATCAAAACAGGGTGGTAATTGTTGAAGGCCCCGAAAAGGATAAAGCCGCTTTACCGTCCGAAAGCACTTTACTGCAATGGATAAGCAGCGCGGGCCAAAACGTTACGGCTTATGTTGATAATGTATCATCAGACCCATTATTAAGCAAATTACCCGAAGGCACCAAGGTTACTTCAGCAGTTGCAGATTCTGCAATTGGTACCACAACCCTCACTTTTGGTAATGGCCTTAAGGTGGTATTGAAACCAACAGAGTACAAAAACGATCAGATCCTGATAAACGGCTATGCCTTTGGCGGGTCATCACTGGCAAATGATGATGATTTTACATCGGCCAATTTGGCGTCATCTATCATAAGCAGCAGCGGTGTTGCACAGTTTAACCAGGGTATGCTTGATAAAAAGCTTGCCGGCAAAAATGTAAGCATTAACCCTTACATCAGCGAGTTTGCCCAGGGAATAACGGGCCGTACATCTCCCGCCGATTTTGAAACCGCCTTGCAACTCATCTACCTGTATTTTACGCAGCCACGTAAGGATAACGATATCTGGCAATCAACAATCTCCCAAACTAAATCGGTGCTGGCCAATAGGGGGCTTGATCCACCGAGTGTATTCCAGGATACTATATCGGCCGTTTTAAGCAACTATAATTTTAGAGGAATGGTAACCAAAGCCGAAAGATTAAATACTGCTTCGCTTGATAAGGCATACGCTTTTTACAAAAGCAGGTTTGCCGACGCCAGCAACTTTACTTTTACATTGGTAGGTAATTTTGATATAGAAACAGTAAAACCTTACCTGGAGCATTATTTAGGAGGCCTGCCATCAACCAATAGCAAAGAAACTTATAGGAACCTTAAAATTCAGCCGCCGGCAGGAGAGATCACCAAAATAGTAAATAAAGGTGTGGCCGAAAAAAGCAGTGTTCAATTGGTTTTCAGCGGAGATTATGAATATAACGAAGCTAATAACCTCCAGATGGATGCGCTTGAAGAGGTGCTGAATATTAAACTGATTGAGCGTTTACGCGAACAGGAAAGCGGAGTTTACGCACCCGGTGTAAGGGCTGGTTATCATAAAATTCCAAGCGGCAGATATACCATCACCGTTTATTTTGGATGCGCGCCCGAGAATGTGGACAAAATGATAGCATCTACATTGGATGAAATAGCCAAGCTCAAATTAAACGGCGCCCAGCCAACAGATATTCAGAAATTTGTTGCTGAGGAAGCCCGTACAACCCGCGAACAAATGAAGGAAAATATTTTTTGGGCAGGATACCTGGCTTCATCACTACAAAATGGTGAAAACCCCGATGAGATCCTGAAACATGTAGGTAATCTTGAACAGATAACCGTTCAAAGCACCAGGGAAAGCGCCAACAAATACCTTAGTGGTAAAAACCTTATTAAATTAATACTGATGCCGGAGAAAAAATAATTCCCCGCGTGATACTTAAAAACGCCCTGCCGGATAATCCTGGCAGGGCGTTTTTTTGCTTGAAGACAAGTATTTATATTGGTTGATTAACCATTCCCTACCCTGTCCTTTTCATCTGTAGCACTACCGTCTGATGATCGTTTAGCCGCTTTGTACGATTTCCCAAACCGGTAAGTAAAGGCAAGTGTAAATACCCGGGTATCCCTGGTAAGCTTAAAATATTCGGTGGCATTAGGAAACTGGGTTAATCCCTCCATCGCATTGGTATAAAAAATATCCCTGGCGCTAAATTTTAAGGTTGCTTTCTTTTTCAGCAGGGGCCGCGATATACCAACCGAAAGCTGCCCGGTTGGGTACAGTAGCTCCTGCACATCGTTACGGGCTTTGGTGGTATAAAAGCCGGAGATCTCGGCAATATAAGTTTTGGCTATCGTAAACTGGCTATTGATATTAAGGTTAAGCTGGTTGATCTGGCTGGTATATGTATTGCCATTAAACCCTTTTAATTGCTTATGGTTATACAGGGCTTGCAGAGTGAAGTTCCACCAGCTAAATGGCGATGCCGACAGCGTTGACGACAGGCCCAAATTATAGGTGCTGCCCACATTGCCTTCTGTATACAAAAGTATCCCCTCCGCTGCATCATTAAGGAACAGCTGCGAAAAGTAATTTTTGATGTTACTATAGGATACGCTGGTAGTAAGCAGGTTTTTATACTGATGGCTTAGCTCCAGGTTCCAGCTGTATTGTGGCAAAAGGTATGGGTTGCCGGTTTGATAGGTGTATTTATTTATAATAAAGTAAAAAGGGTTCAGATTTTGAAATATGGGCCTGTCTATTCGTCGGCCTGCTGTAAGGGTAAAGCTATTGGATGAATCTGCCTGGTAGCTCAGGTAACCGCTTGGGAAAAAGCCRCCATAATTACGGGAGAAAGCCGAATCTTTTTGAATGGCATTACCCAGCTGATTGGCTTTGTAGCTTGTATACTCATACCTGAGGCCTGCCTGCGCAGTTAGTTTCGAATATTTTTTTTCAAAAGTGCTGTATACGGCATTAATGTTTTCCTTATATAAAAAGTGGTTGCTTTTGCTGTAATCCTCGGCCCAGTATGCGCCATCAAAATTTTCATAAAATGCCGTATTATTTGTATTGCTGTAGGATGATTTATAGCCTGCCTGGAAGGTGCCGCTCTTTTCAGATTTAAGGGAGTAATCAACCTTGCCCGATACTATATTAATAGTGGTTGGAATATCTCCGCGCGACAGATCTTCGTACCCGCCGGGCRCCAGCAGCCTGTTATTAAAATTCTGCCCGCTTTGAATATTGTAATGCAGCAGGTCGGCATTTACTTCCAGATCCTGTGATGAAGATATGGTATGCCTTGCATTTAAATTGATGGAACCATTTTTAAACCGGCTATTGCTTTTATTGGTAGTGGCAATGGCCGAATCTACCCTATCGGCAACACCTAACCAGGTAGCGGTAGCCCTGTTATTGCCATGCCTGTTAACAAGCGTGCCACCCAATACAATACCTAATGTAGTTTTAGGGTTAAGGTAGTAATCGAGCCCGGTTTTAATGGTGTTGTTAAAAGATGTGCCCGAAAAATAAGAGGGCTGATCCAGCTTTGCTGTTACTGTGTTATTGGCGTTATAATATTTTCTTAAGGCATAAATATTGGTAAGGTATTCAACAAAATTCATGTTGTAATTAAAAAAAGTATTGATCTTGCCTGTGCGGTAGTTCAATACCAGGCTATTACTGTTTTTGGGATAAACGCCCTGCCCTACAGATGTGGTGAAAGAGCCGTTAAAACCCTTTTGCTTATTTTTTTTAGTTTTTATGTTGATGATACCCGCATTACCACTTGCGTCGTATTTAGCTGTAGGATTAGTAATCAGCTCTATCTGGAATACCTGTGCCGAGTTCATGCTGCTCAGCAAATTGTTCAGGTCGGTGCCTGAAAGGTAGGTGGGTTTATCGTCAATCATCACCAGTACACCGGTTTTCCCTTTCAATGCAATACCTCCGTTCCTGTCGACAGTTACTCCCGGCGATTTTTCCAAAACCTCCAGCACTGTAGAGCCAACGCTTGTAACCGATGATTCAACATTCAATACAACTTTACCCTCTTTTTGCTGTACAAACGGTGTATTGGCAACAACATTTACCTCCTGTAATGCTGTATTTGATAACTGTAGTTTTATAGTATCCGTATGTACATTAACCGGAAAATGATAAGCATGGGTATTTTGAGGCTTGTAGCCGGTGTAGGTAACCGAAAATGTATACGTCCCCGCCTTAATATTTAAGAATCTGGCAGCTCCCCCCATATCGCTCATGGCGGCTTTTACAGGTTTGCCGCCTTCCAGTAATTTTACAGCGGCCCCTTCTGTTGGTTGTGCCCTTTCGTTTAAAACTATAATTGTAAAGCCATGATTATCGTTATTTGCCGATTGACTGTAAACGCCCGAACAAACAAATAACAACGTAAGGAGGCAGCACGTTTTTAATATCATATCAGCTGATGTAATCAGAAATTTGTATTAAGACGCTTACTGCATGTAACTGTTACACAGGCACTATAATGTGCGGGCCAGCTGTACCGATTTACGATATTCCTTAGGGCTGTTACCCTTTTGCTTCCGGAAAAACTTATTAAAATGGCTTTCGTCGGTAAAGCCAAACTCGCCGGCAATTTCATTAAGGCGCTTATCGCTGAATTGCAGGCGGTGCTCTATTAGTTTGGTTTTATAGTTGGTAATGTATTGCTGCAGCGTTTCGCTGGCATGCTTTTTAAAATACCGCCCCATATAGGCCTCCGAAATACTGAAGTTACTGCTGATCACCCCTGCTTTCAGTTTTTCGGGATAATAGATATTGCTTTGAATGTATTGCAAAATATCCATCGCCTTTTCTTCGGTACCCATATTCACCTGTTCGGGAAGGTAGCGGGCAATATTACGGGCAACAACTATAATCAGTGTGTTTACTAATTGTTGTATCAGTTCCTTATTATAAATATCCTTATTCTCGTACTCGCCAATGATGGCCTCCACCATCGGGCCAACCAAACGTTTATCCGGTTGATTTTTAAGGATACAGCCCGGCTGGTGATTGGCATTGTGCAATATATACTCCAGCCGTTGAACGTTCTCTGTTAATATGCCATTGTCTTTTTAAATAGATATCGTTAAAGCGCAAAAAGAAAAGTTTGGTAGTGGTTTCAACATCGAGTGAATGGCAATCCTCTGGTGTTATCAGGAACATGTGCCCGGCGCGATAACTGAAACTATTTTTATTGATGCACTGTTTACCAGTACCAGAGATAATATAGATCAATTCAAAAAAGCGATGCTGATGTGCAAGCTTGGGGCATGCATCTATTGTTTTGTAAGCAATAGAAAAAGGTTCATATAAATTTTCCTTTATCATAGTACGAAAATACCAAATTACAGAAATATTATACCAATTTAATTTCATTTTACGGTATAACTTTGACCTATCAAATTAAAAAAGATAATGAAAGCAATAATTTTAAAAGATTTTGGTGGCGTTGAAAATTTGAAAACCACAAACATACCCATCCCGTCAATTCAGGCTGATGAGGTACTGATCCAGTTAAAATCTATCAGCATTAACCCGGTTGACGTAAAAACCCGTTCGGGCAAAGGTGTGGCCGGATTAATAAAAGATGAGATGCCTGCCATTTTAGGCTGGGATATTTCGGGCGTTATTACCGAAGTTGGCGCCAGCGTGGCCAATTTTAAACCCGGGGATGAAGTGTTTGCCATGTTAGCCTTTCCTAAATTAGGCAAAGCCTATGCCGAATACGTAACAGCGAAAGCTGATGAATTGGCGTTAAAGCCGGCAAATATCAGTCATGATGAGGCTGCAGCTGCCACCCTTGCCGCACTCACCGCCTGGCAGGCATTAACAACACATGGCAGTATAAAAGCCGGCAGCAGGGTATTAATCCACGCTGCAGCAGGCGGGGTAGGCCATTATGCCGTGCAAATGGCAAAACACCTTGGCGCATACGTCATAGGTACTTCGTCCCTTGTCAACAGAGATTTTGTTTTATCCTTAGGGGCCGATGAGCACATCGATTACAAGGCGCAGCCATTTGAAAACGCGGTAAAGAACATCGATTTTGTATTAGATGCCATCGGAGGCGAATATATTGACCGCTCATTAACTATAATCAAAAAAGGCGGTACCATCATAAGTATCCCATCCGGCTTAAACGAAGGTGTAACCGAAAAAGCCCGGGCGGTTGGTGCTAATGGCTATACAATGAGGGTACAACCGGGGGATAAGGACATGCAGGTTATTGCCGGCTTCTTAGAAAAAGGCATTGTCAAATCACATGTATCAAAAACCTTCCCTTTTGATCAAATGGCAAACGCGCATTTGCACCTGGAAAACGGAAGGACTGTAGGGAAGGTTACGCTGACATTGTAAGCCCGCAAACCTGACAATTGATGGTGAGGGGGCAAACACAATAAAATAAGCAGGCATTGCAGAATGGAGGCAAATAAATTTTTCCTTTTATACATTTGATGTAAATGGATCCCATCTCAATAGGCCGCCACATTATCCAGGAAATTAAACAAACCGGTTACCTGGAGTGGTTGGGGGCACTAACGGGCATTGCCTGCGTTTACCTGGCCGCCAAACAAAACATCTGGAACTGGCTAATGGGCATCATAAGTGTAACTGCCTATATGGTAGTTTTTTATGAAAGCGCATTATTTGGCGATGCGGGCCTGCAGATTTATTTCCTGGGGACAGGCATATACGGCTGGTACTACTGGCTCCGCAAAAAAGAACGAAAGGAAAAGCCGGTTACCAGCCTTAATACCAAAGAGTATGTGTGCACTATACTGGCCACCCTGATCTTATCGGGGCTGTTAGGCTTATTTCTGCAAAAATATACATCTTCAAAAGTGCCTTACATTGATGGGTTTTGTACAGCGGTAAGCTTTATGGCCCAGTTGCTGATGACCAGGAAGATATTGCAAAACTGGGCGCTTTGGATATTTGTTGATATTTGCTATGTGCCGCTGTACATTTACAAAAGCCTGTATGTAACCGCCATATTGTATATTATTTTCCTGGTTTTAGCCATCATGGGTTACATTGCCTGGTATAAGGAGTATAAGGTTTTGAAACCCGCAGGGAAAGTATAGTATCTACTCAAAAACCATTTCCTCATTAACCCAGCCATCCAGTTCCTGGGGGTTATGGCTTACAATGAGCGTTGTGGCGCCCAGTTCCTGCAAAATTATTTTTAATCCGGCTACCAGTTCTGTTTTCATTTTAGGGT
>NZ_JBFUKF010000002.1:0-86330 GCF_056400985.1 Mucilaginibacter sp. P4_G9
GGGTAAGGTTGTGGCCATTACAGGATATGAAAATGTTACTAAAGCCAATATTAAAAAGATGCTGTCAGATAACCAGACCTCCATATCGGTAAAAACGGATTTTAAAGCCCCCTACAACAGAGACGAGCCGCTATTTCTTGGCAGCAATGGCGGTAACGGTAAGAATATCATATACCATTCGATGCTTACCGGGTACACGGAAGGCCTTTCACCCGGCACTTATACACCACTTCCGGACAGTAACGGAACCGTTCGCATCAGGGTAATTGATGGCGAAGTGCTGTCCCTGTTTCAGCTCGCCTACAGGGACATTGGCAGATTTAACCGGAACAGAATTCAGGTAAAATCGAAGGACTCCCTAATATTATTCTATCACTTCAAAGAGCCTGAACTCGACTGGTTCAGAAAATACAGCTATTGCTATGACCTGGTTTTACCTGCTGTTATGCCCGGCAGCGGATATGCCTGGTTTCGCAGTGACCTCGACCGGATTTTCCCAAAGTATGAAGTGAAGATTGAGCATCAGACGCGAAAATACCTTGCCTTACAACGCACATCGGAAATTAACAAACTCCATTCAGCGGGAGGGCCGCAGGTATGGACTCAGGATCAGTATGGCCTGACCATGCATTATCAGAACTGGAAAATGTTTTACTGGCAGCTTGACGACTATTATTTTCAGCAGTCGCCGCTTCCAGTCGTAGATGAAACGGGTTTAAAAGGTGCAATTGATATCGAACTGACTGCAAACATGTCTGATGTAACCTCTTTGAATGAGGCGCTCAAAAACTACGACCTGAAAATTGTAGAAAAAACAGGGCCCATAGATATCATGGTCGTAAGTGACCGTCCTTCCACTCCCTGATCTTTAACTAAATATTAACTCCCATTATTCTCAACTATATGAAAGTATCATTACTTGCTTTTCTCATGGTAATTCTTTTGTCGTCGGCCAGGGCCCAGAACCCGGTTTTCGGAAAAGTTCTTGACCAGGAAAGCAGTCAGCCGCTTGCCGGTGCAACAATTAAAATAAATAAACAGCATGAGTTTTCCACGGACAGGCTCGGACATTTTAACTTCTCGTCCGTTTTAAAGGAAATTAAAATAACGGTTAGTTATGTTGGTTATAACAGCTTTGAATTAACCGCTTTATTACCCATAAAGGATTCCCTGATTGTGCGGTTAAAAAGGAACAGCAATGAATTAAAAGAGGTGGTTGTTTCTACCGGATATCAGAATATTCCCAAGGAAAGGGCAACTGGCTCATTTGAAAAGATCAATGCGGATCAGCTGGATCGCAGGGTAAGTACGGACGTGATCAGCAAACTGGAAGATCAGATTCCCGGCCTCGTTTTTAACAGGGCTACTTCAAATGCGGGATACCAAACACAGATCAGTATTCGCGGACAAAGTACAATACTGGGAAAAGCAGATCCGCTGATTGTTATCGATAATTTTCCTTACGACGGGGACATAAACAATATCAATCCTAATGATGTCGAGAGTGTAACCATTTTGAAAGACGCAGCAGCTGCTTCGATCTGGGGGGCAAAAGCAGGCAACGGGGTAATTGTCATTACCACTAAAAAAGGCAGATTTAATCAGGCACCGAAGGTTTCCTTTAATTCCAGTGTCACTGTTGGTGAGCGCCCGAACCTGTTCTATCAGTCCCGTATGTCTTCAGCTGAATATATTAATGAAGAAGAAGCTTTATTCGCTAAAGGTTTTTATAACAGCGCTGAAAGATCTGCAAACAAAACGCCGCTTACACCGGTAGTTGAACTGCTGATAGAACAGCGGGATGGCAAAATTTCGTCAGTTGATGCCAGTGCTCAGATTGATGCCTTTAAAAACCAGGATGTCAGAAATGATTTTGAAAAATATCTTTATCAGAAAAGCATCCAGCAGCAATACAATGTTAATGTTTCAGGAGGTTCCGATAAACAGCGGTATTATGTTTCGGCAGGATATGATAAAAATGCGGCCAGTCTTGTAAGCAACGGTTATAACCGGCTGACCTTTAACGCGAACAACACCTACAATTTTATTCATAACCATCTTGATGTGACTACCGGGATATCCTATATCCAAAGCGATAATATCAATAACAATCCAGGTACGACCGGAATATTACTTTCGTCTTTGAATGGAACCGCGCTTTATCCATATGCAAAGTTATCCGATGGGGCTGGAAACCCGCTGCCGATAACCCATGATTACAGGACATCATTCTTAAATACCGCTCAGCAAAATGGTTTATTAAACTGGCAGTACAGCCCGCTGGAAGAGATCAGGCTGGCAGACAATCATGCGAAACAAACCGACTACAGGCTGAATTTTAACCTGGTTTATAAAGTAATTCCGGGGCTTTCGGTAAGCGCTTTATATTATTACGGTCGAACGGAAGGCAAAACAAGAAATTACCAGAGTCAGGACACCTACTATACAAGAAATCTCATCAATCAGTTTACCCAGACAAATCCTGACGGTACACTTTCCTATATGGTACCGCTGGGCGGAATACTTGATCAAAGCGTAAGCACAGCTGTGTCACAGGATTTTCGGGGTCAGGTTAATTATGCGAAAAACTGGAACAGCAAATCCGACCTTACTGCAATTGCCGGGTATGAAATACGTAATACTCATACCATAAGTGACCGACACCGGGAATATGGATACGATGACGAACATGCGACGAGTACCAGGGTCGATTATATCAGTTATTTTAACAGATACTATATTCCGGCATCAACTCAGCAGATCCCTTATGTGGACAGCCAGGGCGATCTGACAGATAATTATATCTCTTACTATGCAAATGCAGCCTACAACTATGACAGCAGATATACTGTTTCGGGCAGCGCAAGAATTGATGAATCCAATCTTTTCGGGGTAAAAGCCAATCAGAAAGGTGTGCCGCTTTGGTCAGCCGGCATCGCATGGAACGCCTCTAACGAATCCTTTTATCATGTAAACTGGCTGTCCTTATTGAAACTCAGGGCCACCTATGGCTACAACGGCAATGTAAATAAAAGCGTTACAGCCTATACTACAGCAGTTTATTTTAACGGATCAGATAATCTTTCCGGGTTACCTTATGCGACAATTTCGAATCCGCCAAACCCTTATCTGCAATGGGAACGTGTAAAAGTGATCAACCTGGGAATCGATTTCGAAGCGCTTAATCACCGGCTGAACGGTAGCCTGGAATACTATCATAAAAACGGGATTGACCTGATCGGAAGCGCGCCGTATCAGGCGTCCACCGGGATTATACAGTTCCAGGGAAATCTCGCAGATAATTCCGGTCATGGTATTGATCTGGCACTGCACAGCAGAAACCTCGATGGTCAGTTTACATGGTCAACGGACTTTATTTTCAGCAATGTGACGGATAAGGTTACAAGATATGATGTTAAAACGGATGCGTTAAGTTTCCTTGAAATTCTTTATCCTTTGGCCGGTAGACCATTGTACGGGATATACAGCTTTAAATGGGCTGGCCTTGATCCCCAAACCGGAGAGGCGCAGGGGTATCTGAACGGACAGGTCAGTAAGGATTATACGGCGATCATCAATGCTTCGACCCCTGATAATATTGTCTACAACGGACCTGCACGGCCAACAATTTTCGGCAGCCTGAGAAATACTTTTTCGTTCAAGGGCTTCTCCATTTCCGGAAATATCAGTTATCGCCTGGGGTACTACTTCAGAAGAAACTCAGTAAACTATCAGACGGTTCTTTCAGGCCAGGGCGGCAGCGGAGATTTTGGCCTGCGCTGGCAGAATCCTGGTGACGAGGCCTTTACCCAAATTCCCTCACTGCCGGTATCCAACAATGGCAACCGCAATAATTTTTATATGTATTCTTCCGCTCTGGTTGAAAAAGCAGATAATATCAGGCTGCAGGATATCAATTTAAGTTATACGTTAACAAAAGAAAAGCTGCATCGGCTTCCCTTCTCCGCAGTACAGATCTACTTATATGCCAATAATCTGGCGATTTTATGGAAAGCTACAAAAACCGGTCTTGATCCGGATTACCCGCTCAGTCAGTTCCCGCCAATGAAAACCTATGCCATAGGACTTAAAGCAGACTTCTAAATAAAACAGTGATTATGAAAATTATAAATAATAAATCAGGCTATAAGGCGCAGTGCTTTCTTTTAGCCATACTATGCATAGCGTTATTTTCGTGTCAGAAAGATTTTCTGGATAAGAAGCCGGATAAATCACTGCTGGTTCCGACAACATTGAAGGATTTTCAGGCCCTCCTGGACAATACAACCATCATGAACGCGTCACCGTCATTAAATATGATTGCCGGTGACGAATTTTACACGACCCGTGGTGCCCTTGATGCGCTGGGGGCAATTTATGAAGAAAACGCCTACCTGTGGACAAAGGATGATCCTTACCAGGGAAACCGGATACTTGACTGGGAGCAGCCTTATCAGCAGGTCTTTTATGCCAATGTTGTCCTTGAAGGTCTTAATAAAATTACTCCGGACAGCTATTCCCGCAATCAATGGAACCAGATTAAGGGATGCGCATTGTTTTTCAGAGCATTTGCATTCTATAATCTGGCCCAGGAATTTGCAAAACCCTATCTGAATGCAACAGCTTCCGCTGATTTGGGGATTCCGTTAAGACTCACCCCGGAAGTAAATTCAAAGTCAGTCCGAGCAAGTGTGCAGGCAACCTATGATCAGGTCCTTGCGGATTTAAACACGGCCCTTTCACTATTACCGCAAAGTACCGCCATTAAAAGCAGGCCATCGCAGCCGGCAGTCCTCGCCCTGTTATCGAGGATCTATCTAAGCATGGGTGATTATGTAAATTCGAAGAAATTTGCGGATACTTATCTTTCTGTAAAGAGTAACCTTATCGATTATAATAATTTAACTGCATCAGGTGCGAACCCATTCCCACAGGCTATACCTGATGGAAACGATGAGGTGGTTTTTTATTCGGCCTTGATACCCATCAATTTTGAATACTCTTCTTTAACCATCATCGATTCTTCACTATACAGGTCCTTTGATACTAATGATCTGAGAAAACCATTGTTGTTTTTAGATAACGGCGGTGGTGTAATAAATTTTATCGGAGATTATTCGGGCATGTCCTATTTTAACTTTGGAGGGCTGGCAACTGACGAGGTCTATCTGAACCGTGCGGAATGTTTTGCGAGAAGTAATGACGGCGCGTCTGCCCTCAAAGATTTAAATCTGCTATTGCAAAACCGCTATAAAAAAGGGACTTATATCTCTTTAAATTCTTCCAGTCCCGATGTGATTCTAAATGCAGTTTTGAATGAAAGGAGAAAGGAACTTATTGCAAGAGGAACGAGATGGACTGACCTCAGGCGGCTGAATCAGGACAGCAGATACGCTGTAACGTTAAAGCGCCTGATCAGCGATCAGGTCTATACCTTACCACCCAATGATAACCGCTATATTTTCCCAATCCCTGACAATGAAATTGCTGGTAGCGGTATACAGCAAAATCCGAGGTAGAAAGAAAAGGGGAAGCATCGCTTTCCCTTTTCTTTTTTTATAATTATGGATTCTGATGGAATGCACCGGCAGTCGTGCTGATCGGATTTGAAGGGTCCGAATTAGGATCCTGTCCGGATGGGTAAACTGCCTTACAAAGACCGGAAGCACCTGTACAGGTGTCGTTGGCATCAGCAACAACATAGGTTCCGTTACTTAATTTTCCCCAGGCTATATTATCCTGGTGGGGTGCTTTTGATGCAAAGGCTGCACCTGTACCCAATAAAACCGCGATCACTGCTAAATTCATTTTAATTCTTTTCATGTTGTCAGATGTTTTATAATTCAAAAAGCATCGAAAAAACTTTAGATTAATTTAAAAATGTTTGCCTACTCTTTTGACGGGTTTTCGGCACCTCCTGTATACCGCTTTCAGCCTGGCTGCCGGCGGTATCTATTTATTCTCACGCAATTGTCCGGTTGTCACAAAGGCTCCTTTCTTTGATTTTTGAGTTAATAGCGATAGTTATCAATGCCAGGAAAAACAGGTTAAACCACAAATGGGGCTTCCATCCCATTTTTTGTAATATTCCTCCGCAGGAACAGGGAACCCTCGACCAGAAATTCAACAGGACAAGGCTTATATAGACCGTAAATGATGCCATTAATACCAGCGATAATACAAGACCGGCCATTCTTGTCCGGTTAAGGATCAGCAATACAGCGGCGGTTAATTCTAAAGGAGGTAAAAAATAGATCAACAGTCCGGATATCCCACGGGAAAAAGTCTGGTTATACATCTGGCCCTTAAATTCATCAAATGATAAAAGCTTACTCAGCGCAGCATAGATCCAGAGCAGAATTAAAAGAAATTCAATTACAGGGTAGATATATATTTTCAGGCTTTTCATAGTAAATCAAAGGTGGGGCCTGAACAATGACAGAAAATGTCACTCTGCTTTTTTGATGAAATATTTTTTTTGAAGGCGGTCATACTGTATGTCGTGACCGCGCTCCCGGAGGTGGTTAAGCATTCGTTTTATGGTGCGGGTACTGCAGCTGAAACGCGTCGCTGCAGCTTCGATAGAACGGAAACGATTCTTGTTAATCAGTTCCACGATGTAGTCCAGCCGCTTTTCGTACGATCTGTAATCCATAACATCTGTTTTTCGACTTCAATACAATCAGTGAAAATCAGATAAATTGCCAAAAAATGTTACAACTGAGAATTGTAATTTATTTCAAAAAGATGTTTTTAATGTCACTGTGGCGAGGTATCGGAGCTTTCACTACTTTCAGTCAGCTTCCTGTCTTTGCGGTCAGAAAGCCAGAACCGGCGAAGCTTATTCAGGGTTTTATAGAAATACTCCTGGGCGAGCGATGAGCCATATTTGGGTTTTGGCATAAAGGTATACGGAGATACTTCCAGGATCTCAGCAATTTCGAAGATCCTGCGAATGGTCAGATCGGTCTGGCCCAGTTCTATTTTGGAATAAGCTGCCTGGGAAATATCGAGCTCGAAGGCCATATTTTCCTGGCTGAGCCGTTTTTCCAGTCTTTTCAGACGTATTTTCTCTCCGATAGCATTCATTTAACGACAATGATATTCGTATTATCCTATAAGCAAATATAGTAATTTACAACCATCGGTTATAGCTTCTGACAACAGCCTTAGTGACCTTTATTACCAATTTCTAATGTTGGAAAGACACTAAAATTTGTGTAATATGAAGGATCTTTTAGAAAACGAAGCAGATGAATTAAAAGGCGGTGTAAGTGCCTGCGCCACCAGCATTGTACTTTCTACATCAATTGGCGGACTGTTTGGCGGTGTAGGCGCAGCAATCGGTTTTATCGGTGCAGCTGCCGGTCCGGCCTGTCTTGGCATCTTTTAATTCTGTACCGGGGACCCGTTCCCCGGTATTAAAATAACATTGACGGGCATACGATAAAAGCAGCAATTATCCCTCCCAGCGCTCCGTAAAAATGAATTTCGTGATTAATCATCTCATTGCCCTTTTTCCATTTATAATATATTAACAGCAGGATATAGAACAGCCCGGTATAAATATTTTTTATGCCGCCAATGAACGAAAAGTTCAAAGCTGTCCCATTGGGGTCAGTGATCATAAATGCGAACAGGCAACCCATAACACTTCCCGAACACCCCGCACTGGTATAGTCAAATTTACGGCGGTTTCTTATCGAGTATAACCCATTGCTGACTATCAGACTGATCAGAAAAACTTCCAGGAGCTGAATGCTGCCATTTCCCGACCGTTTGTTAAGGGTTACTTCCAGGTTCGCGCAAAAGATATACAGCGATATTTCATTCATGATGAGGTGAATCATATCATTGTGTACAAGATCAGCAGTGAGCACCCGGTAATACTGCCGCTGGTTGATTACGCTGTATGGATGAAGCAGCAGCGCTGCGAAGATGTTCCTTTTATAGATTCCGGCTAAACTGATTATGGCGATACCTGCCATCAGGCAATAGGTTGCCGGAGCTTCAGGTTTTGAAAGATTGCCAGGGTCAATCATTAATAAATATTTCGTTTAACGCAAAAACCAAAAACGGTAATTTACAACTATAAGTTATTGTTTGTTGCACTTTGCAAGCAGAAATTTACTCAAAAATCTACGAATATGAAATTAATGTTAAAAAATCATTACCTGAACCTCGCAGTTTTAATACTGCTTACTTTCGTTCTACTATATTTTACCAGCCATTATATCCTCACTTCGGGGTTTTACGAAAACAGCCCGGACCCGCTTTCCGGAATACCCGGTAATGGTCTGAAGATCTATGAAAGTCTTCAGGCATGGATCTATCTCGGTTCAGCTGTTTATCTTCTGATCAAATTATTTATAATCTCGCTGATACTTTATACGGCTCTTTACCTGACAGACGAGCAGGTACGGTTTAAGAATATTTTTAGGATAACGGTACTTGCAGAGTTTGTCTTTCTGATTCCAGCCTCAATTAAAATAATATCCTTCCCCGTCATATTTCCAAATGGAACGCTTACGGACTGGAACCGGTATTACATTCTGTCAGCGGTATCACTTGTCAGCACAGCTCCTGCGGACTGGAACTACGCACTTCAAACCTTAAATGTATTTGAGGTTTCCTACTGGTTTTTGCTTGCATTTGGTATTTATAAAATGTCAGCATTAGATTTCGACCGGTCTTTGCGTGTGGTGGTCGTAGCCTATGTGCCGGCCCTGTTTATATGGGTTGCCTTCGTCACCTTCTGCACCCTTATTCTGTTTCCTGGATTCGGTTGACCCCGGGTTCAGGGCAAAACTTTATCTGTAATTCCTAAGCTATGAAAAATTTAAATTCTTTCAGGAACACCTTTGTAAGGCAGTCAGGAGAAAATGACTGCGGTACTTCATGTCTTGCAATGGTCCTTAACTACACAGGCAGAACCGGAGATGCGGCATCGCTGATCATGGAGACGGTTATACCGGAAAACGGCCTGTCACTGCTTGACCTCCGAAAACTGGCGGCAGGATTTAATGTTAAATCCCGCTGCGTTAAAATGGATCTGATGACCCTCCGGAGCATAAAGCACCCGGTAATACTCCACACCGCAAATCAAGTGAAGGGAAATCATTTTTTGGTTTGTTTTGGAGTAACTAAAAAACGTAACACCTGGCAATATCTCATCGGAGATCCGGCACGGCATATGCTGATGGTTCCTGAACATGAACTGGAAGCAGCCTGGCAAAGCAAAGCTGCATTATATTTCGAAGACATATCTTTCAGCAAACCGGGAATCCGGCAGCCGGCATGGCTGCATTTGTTTTCCGTAAGTGCTTTCCCGGTAGGTTTGTGGCTGGCCATTCCCTTTTTGAATATTTGTACCACATTTCTTGGAATAGCTTTGTCCTGGGCACTTCAAAGGGGGATTGACGATTCACTTGCAGGTAAAAGGAGAAGCCTCATCGCAGCTGTACTTTTTTTACTGCTGATCATTACCATTTTTAAAAGCATGGTAACCTATATCAGACAGCGGGTACTTATTAAGCTTAACAATGCAGTTAATGAGCAATTTATCAATTCTTTTATCCAAAAGATCATCAGCAGGAAGGACAAGAATTTCATACAGATAAACGAAGGAAATCTGAAGATCCGGATGGCCGATATACAGAAGATTCAAAATGCGGTTTCGAACTTTGCAGCCATTATGCTCTCGGAGGGTTTACTGATAATGCTTGTTCTGTCAGGCATGTTTTTCGTTCAGCCGGCCATTGGACTGGTCAATTTAATTTACCTTGTTCTGCTGCTTTGTCTGGCTGTCAGAAATACGCCATACCTGTCTTACCAGACTGCCTACCTCAATGAATTGTCGGCAGTTACCGAATTCAGTTTACTTAAAGAAGTGCAAACCCCGTCCGGGCCCGAAAGATCAGAAAGCCGCTTTAAAATACACCAGGAAAATCACAGTAAATATCTGTCACAGGCAAGATTGATCGCAACACGAATCAGCCGGTGTAAGTTAATCTATGAGTGCATCGGTACTGTTTCTGTACTGGTGGTATTTACCCTGTGCCTTGCTGAAATGCAAAAAATGGGGATGTCTTATGGCACTTTAATGGTGCTTGTAATCACCAGTTATTACATATCTGTGCTGATGCCCAGAGTCTGCAATGCATTTGCCGTAATCTACGACGGTATCGAAGCAGCCCGCCTGTTTGATGCGGGTGCTTCATCCGGCCAGCTTTAATTTCCTTAATAGTTATTATGACTGAGCGCTGAAAGAAAGCTCAGCATGGAACCGTATTGTTTAATTTTTAATAGTTCAGCAACATGAATCAGCAAATAGAACAACTGAGGTCAAAATTGAATAATGACCTTTTTGATATAAACGGCATAGAAAATCCGCTGGAAAAGCTTTCAAAAGCGTCAAGAACTTTGGAGCAGGCAATACAGGATCTAAACCTGTTTCTCGAAAACAACAGATTTTCTGACGAACAGGAAGAGATCTTTTTTTTCAAGATCATTAAGCCGGAGTTCATTTCACAGCGGATAGAAGAGGTCATGCGTTATAACCTGTCCGTTAATAAACCTATCGGTACAAATGAAATACAGTTAAAATACTATGAAGAAGAGTTAAAAGCGCTGCAAAGCTTCTTCCGTATGAACTCGTTTCATTATCAGTATTACAGAAACGGGTTTAATGATCTCGACAAGGTTTATTTTCTGAGAGCGGCCCAGCCACTTTCTATGCCCCTGGCAGATATTACAGACAGTGATCCCGCTTACTCTACGCCGGTGAGTTTTCTGTTTGCCAAATTTATGGCCTATGAACACATACAATATTTCATTCTGGAACAGATTGCCCCGCTGAAATACCCGGAACTCGGCCAGCCGGCAAAGACCGGCGGTCCGGTCATCGTTATGAAATGGACAGGCGATTCTATCAATATTGTGGAACTCGCTTATGGAATCTGGCTGACCGGCCAGCTGAACAACGGTAACGCCAGCCTGAATCAAATCGTCCGCTGGCTTGAAGCAAACCTGGATATAACTATCGGAATTGTACAGCGACGCTTCACAGAGATTGAAAGGCGCAAGCGGCTAAGTCCGACAAAATTCATAGACCAGATGAGGGATTCCATTATTCAAAAGATCGAGTCCGGTTACGAATAACGAAAGAAGCCTGCTCCAATGACCCGGCAATCCGCTTTTCATGCTGCTTTGCAAAGCTTAAGTGCGTTAAAAAATAAGACCGGCCCTGATTTTTTCCTTCAGCAGGCCTTCATTCAGTAAAATTTATTTTTCGGTAGTACCGAAAAGCTTGTCAATTACCCCTCTCCGTTAGCTTCAATTTTGATCCCGATGAAGCTGAAGAAAGCCTGGTTCCTTTTTAAAGGCGACGCTGAATGCGGTTTAAAGCGCACTCAAAACACGCCTGGTAATCGGGGCCTGCTTTTCAAAACACCTTTCCGGATGCGGTAAGAATTCTCTTACCGCTGGCTCAGGTACAGCCACATTATCATCGAACAAACAACAACACCGGAATCCGTCCGAAGCTGAATAAGCAACGGTTTCCGGGAAGAAGGATCTGCCATCCGGCACATCCGGCGCTCTTTGACGTACGGGGACAAAGCATTATTCCGCAGGAGCGGAAAATATTGCGAAGCTGAGATCATATCAAGATTGCGAAAACGCATAGGCAGGCGAAGGCCCGGCATGTAGATGCCGACGTGAGTAGTCCCGAAATTATTAACCGGCAGAAGCAGATTGTACGGGTTCGTCACCCRCTGCCGGTTCAGAGGTACAGGATCTACTTCTGTTTTACTTCTCCATGATCTCATTTTATGAAACTTATAAACTAACTAACCTATGTCTGATCTGTTAACTGCAAAAGAACTCAAAGAGCAGGCCTCCATTGTTGACCTGCTGAGCCGGCTTGGCTATCAGCCCGTGCCTAAGCGAGGCCGGGAAAAAATGTATATCAGTATGCTTCGGGACAATGATACTGACCCCTCCTTCAGCGTAAATGATGAACTTGGTGTATGGTTTGACCATGGAACAGGTAAAGGCGGAAACATTGTTGATTTCGGTCTCGCTTACTGGAAGAACCTGCGCTTTAACGAGGTAATAAAGAAACTCCAGGAAACCTGTTCCATAGAACCCGGCATTGTTAAAGTTTCCCGGCCGCGCCTGTCGGTTAAAGTGCCGCATTACATTGTTGAGCAGGTAAAACCTTTAGGTTCACATCCCGCTATTACCGGGTATCTGAAAAGCCGCGGTGTTTTTGACGCTGCCCGGCAGCATATGAAGGAAGTATATTACTATGTTGAAGATGAAAAGGGTATGCGTAAACACTTTTTTGCAGCAGGCTGGCTCAATGAAAACAAAGCATGGGAAGTCCGCAACAAATATTTTAAAGGCTGTATGGGACCACAGGGTATCAGTTTTATCCGGGGTCACGAAAAAAAAGCTGTACTTTTTGAAGGATTTATAAATTTTCTCAGCTGGCGTATTGAAAACCCGGAAGCCGATCACAGTGTGATCGTTTTAAATTCCACTTCAGCTTTAAAGGCCGGCATCAGCAAAGCAAAGGAATTCTCATCTCTCGACGTTTTCTTTGACAGGGATCAGGGCGGATACACGGCAACAAAAGACTTTTTGAAAGCCCTGCCCTATGCGACTGACCGTTCTGCGGCCTACAGCGGGTTTAACGATTACAACGACAAGATCAAATCGCAGATGAATATTTCAAAAGAAGGGAAAGCAGCTGATTTCTTTTCAGGAGTACGGATACCTTTCAGGAGATAGGGCCCGTAGCCTCAATTCCCAGGTAATATTTTATTCCCTCTGATGAATAACTTAATAATCATAATCAAGCTGGTCAATCAATGTCCCGACTGGATTATTTAACGCTCAAAACTTATTTTTCATTATCCGGAATCCTGTTGTTTTCGTAACGGCAAGATGTCTTTTTGTTACACAAAAAGTCTCTTGCCCTCCGGGGGATTTAAAAAACTCGCAACTCGTTTTTCTATGGATGACTTTAAAAAGCTTAACGGAAGGCCGAAGCTGAAGACAGGAAAACGTATCAAATTCATCAATGTCAGGTTTACAGCGGATGAATATAAATTAGTTGAGGAGATGGAAAAGGAACTTGCTGTTTCTAAAACCGAGCTCATCAGGATGCGTATTTTATCCGATGCTAAAAGTACTGTGGTTAATGCAAGGCAGCTGATCAGACACCTGGATGACGCGGGGGCCGAAATGAGTCGCATCGGTAATAATATCAATCAGCTCGCCAGGCACGCCAACGTCCTCAAGCTTCAGGGTAATTTAAATCCGGCCATTATCGGAAAATTCAACCTGCTTTTTGAAGAATACATCCGAATTCAGCAAATGCTGGAAACATCCCTGCGGAAAATCATCAGGGCAATGGGAAACTGAGCATTTGTTCAGATACAGTGATATATTGTTATTAATGTATTGCGATAGATTGCTCATCAGTTATCTGAATATAAGGTTATACAGAAACAGCAATACACTGGTCCATAGTTATTCAGGTATCAGTTTACAGCCTTATATAGCTACAGTGTTACAGAGATCGAATTGTATACTGTTACAGCGATAGGCAGTTCACCGGTTACAGCGATATACCGTCCTGTAGTTATAGCGTTATGATGTTACCGGGATATACGGTTATTCTGTTAATGATTTACAGCGTTACAAAACTATGCTGTTACAACGCCTCAACGCAAAAAATTAAAAGCAGATGGTTGCCACAATTCTTGAAAGACCATCCAGGAATTTTGCAGGCGTAAACTACAATACAAGTAAAGTTGACCGTAATAAAGGCGAACTGATGCTGGCTGCCAACTTCGGGCCGCTTCAGGCACTAAGCAACCTGAGACCACAGGATTATACCAATTATCTGATGATGCTTGCAGGTCAGAATAAACGAACCAGAAATACCCAGTTTCATGCCGTCATTTCCRCGCGGGGAAGGAACTATAACAAAGATGAATTAACGCAAGCAGCCGTTCTCTGGCTGAAAGAAATGGGCTATGGCGAACAGCCTTACCTGATCGTTTTCCATAAGGACACGGAAAATAACCATGTTCATGCGGTTACTTCCCGGATAGACCGTAACGGAGCCAAAATAAGCAGCGCCTTTGAACAGATCCGCGCAGTAAGAAATATTGATAAGGTACTGGGATACACGGCAGCACTTCAGTACAGCTTCAGCACAAAGGCTCAATTCTACATGATCCTTGAAAACCTGGGCAGCCTCGGACGCGATTACATGTATGATGACCGGCTAAAGAAAAAAGTTGACGGATATGTTCCTGACAGGCAAAGAATTGCTGAACTGAAGACATTGTTTACCGCACGAAGATCTGGCCCGGATTTTTTAAGTATGCTGAAATATCAATACGGAATTGACCTGGTGTTTCATTCTTCAGAAGGGAAAAAACCCTACGGTTATACCATCCTCGACCATGCAACAAAGCAGGTTTTTAAAGGAAGTGAAGTCCTTAGCCTGAAATATCTTTTCGAACAGGACCCGCATGAGCAGCAATCAGATAACAGATCATTTCAACGGGACACGACAATGCAGACAAATATGCCTGTCGCGTCGGACGCTGATCAGATACCGGAACCGGCATACATCGGCCCTGTTCGGATAGCTGACGATGTGGATGACCAGCAGGTGCTCGGTATGAAACGCAGAAGACAAAAGAAAGCAAGAACCAATACCCGGTAAGGGAAAGCACCATGAAACCATTTAGAAACAATTACTCCATTGAAAATTTATGATCTGTTTATTTGGAAACCAAAAAGGCGGCGTAGGCAAAAGTACGCTTACCGTCCTGTCAGGGAATTACCTGAGCCTGGCTAAGGACTGGCCGGTCACCATCATCGATATGGACTATCAGCAGTCGATATCACAGAAATTTGAGAAAGCAAAAGTGCTGGAAAACGATGAACCCTACGAGGTTCTTCCGGCTACACTGGAAAGCTACCCTGTTTTACATAATGTACTGAGTAAAAACAAAAAGGATGCTGTCCTGATTGACCTGCCCGGCAAACTGGATGACGACGGACTGATTCCGGTCWTCAGATCGGCTGACCTGGTGATCTGCCCGTTTGCCTATGACGAATTTACTTTTGAATCCACCGTATTGTTTACGGTAGTGGTGAAAAAGGTCAATCCCAAAGCGGAGGTGATCTTTGTTCCAAACCGAATAAAAGCCAACGTGAAATTTGAGATCCTTTCTGAAGTAAATGAACAGCTGAACAGATTCGGAAAAATAACCGCACCAATTCCTGACAGGATCGACTTTCAGCGTATCACTACGTTTCAGACTCCCCTGTCCCTGTATCCTGTAATCACTCCTGTTTTTGAAGAAATCTTTGCTGAACGATTATGGAAAACATGAAATCACTTGCAGACCGGTTACGGGAAGAACTGGTTAAGCCCTCAGCCGGAAACAGAAAAGCAAAAACTGTCAGACCAGGCCCCCTGGCTGAAGAGAAAGTTCATGCCATTCTGGAGGCCATCCGGAATTTTGATACCAGTCTCAGCAAAAGTATGGTACACGTACGGTTTGACAGCAGGACGGTAGACACTATGAACAAGTTTAAAATGGCCACCAATGTCGATGTGACCAGGTTTGTCGCATTCGCAGTTAAACACCTTTTTGATACTCATCCCGAAATCAAAACGATCATTAAAAATTATTTACAAAATATAGAATTATGACCTGGATTAAATTTGCCCTCTGGCTGCTCGGATGCTATACTTTTTACTACGCAGCCCTTATCTTCTGGGATTACCTCCGTTCAAACGGACAGGACTCCAGAATTCTTAAACATGAACTCACTTTTGCTGAGGACATACAGCCGGTAAGATCACTGCCGGATGATCCGGATTCCTTCGCAAGGGAGTCGCCGGTAACCTTTTCAGGTGGTGTCAGCCTGAAACAGCTCTTTAACCTTGCCCGTGAGGAGGCTATAGAGTATATCCGTCCTGTAAGTTTCTGACATGAAATCTTTCCTGACCGTACCCTGCTGTCTGTTCATGATGACAGCAGCTGCGCAGCCCGGCATAACGGATGGCTCTTTGGCGCAAGCTAAACAGGACCTTTCTTCCTCCTTTTTTTCGGCCTTTGATTTTGCGCTGGTACTGGCCATTCTGTTGGGCAGTATGGGAGCGCTAAGAATATACCAGAACTGGCAAATGGGCGAAAAACGTATTGATGCGGTAGTTGCCGGCTGGTTTTTCGCTGCGATCTTTATGATCCTATCGGGTCCTTTTTTACGGGCATTGTTCGGAATCTGAATGCCTGGTTTTCCTGAATGCTTCATCTCCGGAAGCTGTAAAAGATTCCTGTCTGTAACTTCTTCAAATCCCAAACCTTTAATGGTTTGTACGCAGCCTGGAGCTGCTTTTCTCCCTGGGTGAAATATCGGGGCGTTGTTCGTGATCTGAACGCTCTTTTAGCATAACCGGCCTGCGCCCGCAGGCTCTAAAAGATCTCCGCCTTTATTTTTTTCTCCAAATTAATGTTCTCAAAAACAAAAAAGTTATGGGCTTCAGCCGTATTGCTGGCCCTTTCCGTTCCCGTGTTTGCGCAAAGCGGCGTTAACGGCCTGAACACAGCAACCTCCACCTTAAAAACCTATGTAGCCCCGGTAACTAACATCACACTTGTGATCGGGGGTATCGTAGGTATTGTCGGTGCCATCCGCGTCTATTCAAAATGGAATAGCGGCGACCAGGACATCAACAAAGAGCTTATGGGCTGGGGTGGTTCCTGCGTCTTTCTCGTGGTTTCCGCGTTAGTGATCAAAGCTTTCTTTGGCTTGTAATCATGGCCAGGAAGTATCCTGTTTATAAGGGGCTGCAACGGCCCCTTATATTCAAAGGTTTCAAAGGCAAATTCATTTACTGGGGCATTGCCTCCCTGCTGACCGGCCTTGTATTTGGCGCTTTAACCATGTCACTGGTCAATATGTGGCTTGGTGCCATAGTCCTGATCGGCTTTATTGTCGGCGGTCTGCTGTTCACCGCGAGCAAACAAAAAGGCGGCCTTCATTCCAAAAGCCGCGCCTCAAACATTTACATCCTTAATCATTATGGCCGTAAAAACCTTGTTTAACATTCCTTATGCGGGAGTGGATAAAGATGGGGAATACGATTTGCTGATAGGCCTTAACGGCGAATGCTCTGTTGTCATTCAATTAGTAAATCCGGTTATCCGTTATTCCGCTTATCCGGCAGGATACGAGGAATTTCACCACCTGCTCATCAATGTTGTTAAAATATTAGGCGATGGGTATCTCCTGCAAAAACATGACATCATCAGCCGCTCTCCGTACAATGGCCCGCCAGCCATTGAATACCTGCAAAAACAGTATAATGCCCATTTCAACGGACGGGAATGTCTGCAGGTAACCACCTATTTAACCATAACGCGCCAGGTAAAAAAGGGCGCGTTTTATGTTTACGATGCACGTGTCCTGCGGGATTTCCGGCAGGCAGTCGGTAAAGTTCTTGACGTGCTGCCTTCTGCAAATGCACTGAATGAAGCACGGCTAAATCAGCTGGTTTTACGATTGCTAAGCATGGACTTTAGCAGGTTCAATATTGTGCTTGATAATCTTGCTCCCTCGGAAACCGAGATCAGAATGGGCGAAAGATCGGTCCGCTGTATCAGCATGGTCAATATTGACAGCATTGATCTGCCGCCTGATGTTTCCACTCATATCGAGCTAAATGATAAGGAAAGCATGCGCGGATTCCCCGTTGATTTCATGTCCTTCCTTTTTAAGGTGCCGGGTGCAGACGTGATCGTATATAACCAGGTCATTGAAATACCTAACCAGGTAGCGACGCTTAGAAAACTGGAGCAAAAAAAGAAGCGGCATTCAGGTATCCCTGATCCTGCCAATCAATTATGCGTGGAGGACATCGATCTTTTGCTCAATGATGTCGCCCGGGAAAACCAGTTACTGGTCAATTGCCATTTTAATATACTGGTGGCGGCACCGGTTGCAGCCATCCAAAAGGCGGTCAATAATATCGAAAGTTCGCTTTTTCAGTTAGGGATCATCCCAAGTAAAAATGCCTACAACCAGCTCGAGCTTTTTCGTACTGCTCTGCCGGGAAATGGCGTAGAGTTAAAGGAATATGACTGGTTTCTCACTACCTGCGATGCGGCCGTTTGTTTTTTCTTCAAAGAATCCCTGCCAAAGGACGAGCCTTCTGATTTCCTTTTAAGATTTACGGATCGCCAGGGTATCCCGGTTGGCATGGACCCCGCCGATCTGCCCATGCGGACAGGCCGCATCAATAACCGGAATAAGTTTGTGCTCGGCCCCAGCGGTTCCGGCAAAAGTTTCTTTATGAATGCCATGATCGAGCAGTATATGCTTTACAACATGGATATGGTCATCGTGGATACCGGCCACTCTTATTCAGGCCTGTGTTCCTACTACAAGGGGAAATATATCACATACACAGACAAAAATCCCATTACGATGAATCCGTTCCGCATCACGGAAGCGGAATATAACATTGAAAAGAAGGACTTCCTCTGTACGCTGATTGGAGTAACCTGGAAAGGTGCGGAAGGAATGCTAAGCCCGGTAGAACGCGATGTGATCGCAAATGTGATATCTGCTTATTACAGCAAATTCTTTGCAGTAAACGGCGATTTAAGCTTCAATACCTTTTATGAATTCGCACTTAAAAAAATCCCGGAGATCAAAACCGAGGAAAAGATCGTGTTTGACTTTGACGAATTCAGGTATGTCCTTAAAAAGTTCTACAAGGGTGGTGAGTTCGCGCCAATTCTGAATAAGGAAGCCGACAAATCCCTGTTTACAGAACGCTTCATAGTCTTTGAGATTGATTCTATTAAGGAAAACAGGACCCTCTTTCCAATAACGACCCTCATCATCATGGATGTATTCATCCAGAAGATGCGATACCGGTCTGACAGGCGCAAAGCTTTAGTGGTTGAAGAGGCATGGAAAGCCATTGCCAGCCCGTTGATGGCCGGGTATTTACTCTATCTCTATAAAACAGTCAGAAAATTCTGGGGCGAGGCGATTGTTGTTACGCAGGAGTTGGGTGACATCATCGGCAACGCGGTAGTTAAAGACAGCATTATCAATAATTCGGATACGATCTGCCTCCTGGACCAAACCAAATTCAAAGACAATTATAATGATATCGCCGCCCTGCTTTCCATCAATGAAACGGAGCGCCGGAAGATCTTTACTATTAACCAGCTMGACAATACAGATGGGCGAGGGCGCTTCAAAGAGGTCTACATACGCCGGGGTTCGGTTGGTGAAGTTTACGGGGTGGAGGTATCACTGCACCAGTATTTGTGTTATACAACAGAGAAACCGGAAAAGTCGGCAGTAGAAAGCTACACCAACCGCTTTGGTTCTTACCCGGATGGCCTTGATGCCTTTGTCAGGGAATTCAAAGACAGCGGTAAATCTTTACCTGCTTTTATTTCACAGGTTAATCAAAATCAACATTCATGAAGAACAAACTTATCAAATGGCCAATATTGGCTATAGTCTTATTAGGAGGTCATTACAGTATGCACGCGCAGACACTGACCATTGACCCTGCCGTTTCAGCAGCTATAGCCGTAAATGCTGGTGTTATCAACGGACAGCTCAACACAACCAATGATAAATTAAATCTCATTCAGAAAGGACAGCTGGCGGTCAGCGGCCAGCTGGTTATTGTCAATAACCTCCAAAACAGGATCTACCAGGGTTTAAGCCAGGTGGCAGCGGTGATCAATAATTTATCAACTATTAAAGAAATTGCTGAATGCGGGTCAGATATTATCAGTGATGTGGAGTCATCGGTAAAACTGGCCAAGTCCGATCCTGTATTGTTGCTGTTTGCAGAACAGGGTGCCCGCGACTTTGAAACCAGAGCCGCCATGCTTGCCGCCGATGTCAGCGCCTTTGTGCTGAAGGGCGGAACCGGGAATCTCATGGACTCCGGCGAACGGGCCAAACTGCTTAACCATATTGCCGATGAAATGCGTATTCTTCGCGGTATTGCATACGGCATGGGCAGGGCTATGTACTGGGCCAGGATCAACGGCATCTTTCGTTCACTTAACCCCTGGGCCGAATGGCAGAATCAGGATGTTAGGATCGCTAATGATGTTTTAACTAACGCCAAATACCTGAAGCAATGAAACACGAATTAGCCATGATCTGCCCGCCATGGAATCATTATCGCATTTACAAACGATCAAATATGCTCATGGTCGATAATATTCCCCCAAGGATGCGGAAAGCAATGCTGGCTTTTGGGTTCCTGGAGGATTGCCTGAATCAGCTGGTATCATCAGATCACATAGTCTTTATATGGGTTACTGAGAAATTCACGGAGGAATGTAAGGATTACATGAAGCGTTTGGGCTATGAATACCATCAATATCTGATATGGTACAGGCCAAAATGGAACAGGGGCAGCTCAAAGAAGGTATTTGAATATCTCATGATCTATTACAAGGGGACATTACCCTTGCGGCAGATAACTTTCCCTGATCCGTTAAAGTCACCATTTACAGCGGAGGTTAAAAACCGGAAACGCAAACCGGCAGATGCATACGTTTTAATTGAAAGCTTATTTCCCGACAGATCGAAACTTCAAATTTGGGGCTATACACGGAGGCCCGGCTGGAATGTAATCCATCACAATAACCATAAATAAAATTATCTATGAAAACTATAGTAATGCTACTGGCTATCACGATAACCATTAGTGCAAAAGCTTTTGCGCAACAAAAAATACTGGATATACCTGCCCTTCACCAACTGGTCGATGAATCCGAATCCGAAAACAAACTGCAGGTAAAAGCAAAGAACCAACAGGCACTGGCGACAGCCAATGAACAGGCCAACCTGACCTTGCTGGATAAAACAAAAGCCATGTACCGGACTTTACAGCAGCGATACAATACGCTCGGTACGGCCATTAATATAGCCGATATCGGTATTTACGCGACACCAATGGTAAGCCGGATCATCAGCAACCAGGCACAAATCGTTCAGTTAGTACAAAAAAACCCCGCCCTGATCGCAATCGGTTACCAATCTGCCCTGCAATTCGCGACACAGGCGAAAAGTCTCGTAGCCTACGTGACGGGCCTATCCTTATCGCTGGGCGACGTAAATCAAATGAAAGCATCCGACCGGAAAATGCTTTTTGATTACGTGATCTCTGAACTAAGCAATATTCAGGACCTGTCAGGCAACATGCTTAATATGTTGCAATACTCCAGCCTGGCTTCATTGTTACGGGCGGTAAACCCTTTTCAGAATTTTATTGATGCGGATAAGGCTATCGGGCAGGATATCATTCAAAACGCCAAATACCTGAAACGATGAAAAAAAGAATTTTTGGGCTCCTGTTGCCTTTCTCCCTTTACTTTTCTCTCCCGTTAATGGCGCAGGAATATGTCATCGACTATCAGCACCTGGTTGCGGTTTCGCAAAACGCAGCTGTCAGGAGCGGCGCGGAATCGACACATGAGCAATATCTCAGCAAGATCAATAATAATATCAATGATCTCAATACCAATGTAGGTTCCGTTGTATTGGCCCAGACCATGATCTATGAAGGGCTTTCCAACGTGAACTCTGCGTTGAAAGACGGGCTTGCGGTTAAAAACATAGCTGTCATCATTGCGGATATGACCGGTTATATCAACCAGGCTCTGGCGATGGCGAAAAGCGAACCTTACCTTTTGGCATTTGCCGGCAATATTGCTGCTGAAATGAGAACAAGGTCGCTGACACTGGTTAGCGATGTTTCCGGTTATATCCTTAAAGAAGGAAATAACATACTGGCTGATTATAACTCCCGTGACCAGTTGCTGCGTAAAGTAATTACACAACTCCAAATATTGGACGGTTTGGCCTATGGTGCCTGGAAGTCCATGTACTGGGCGAAGCAGCGTGGCATTATCGCGTCAGCAACACCATTTGCAGGCTGGGTTAGCCAGGACAAGACCTATGTCATCCAGATCATTCAAAACGCTAAATACTTACACCGATGACCATCAATACCGATGCAGTCGGATGATAGCCTGGATGCCGTTTAAAAACAATTAAATCATGAAAAAAATCATAATTCCTATAACATTTATGCTGCTCGCGTTCCTTCACAGCTGTTTCGGTCAGTCAGAAGCAAATGACCAAAGCGTCCGCTACCAGGAACAACGGATGGTTTACCTGCAATGGGACCAGAACAAGTTTACGCCAAAGGCGGGGTTTCTCAGCCTCAACCCCTATTACTGGCTCACCTGGGGATTGTTTCACCCCGATTATCACAAGAAAGATCTGCGCCCGCTGAGCGCGACCGGCCCGCAAACACAGCGGCTGGCTCTGGTTGGGGCGATGAACAACACGGACAATAAATACAAACTGCAGTCAGATACGGTGCGTAATACAGCACTGTCTGAAATTGCCAATCAATCCGGTTTGATCTCGGATGCTGACCCTTTGTGGCAACTCTACTATAGCAATGAACTCAAACCTGTGCTTAATAATTCGACGGCCTCTATCCTCGCCGGGCTTTCTCCGCAGGTCAGCGCCAAACTGGTATCCGAAGGTTTATATGCCTGGTATAAAAATGAGCTGGATATGCTCAAAGAAAGGATTCAGACCGCGCATTCTACAACAATGGACAGGGGTTCCAGAATCCTGGCCTGTCACCGTTACCTGATGGAATACCGCCGGCTTGCCGGGGTATGGGCTATCAGAACATCTTCTGCGCAGGCCACCATCAATATGACCGCCCAGCAGCAGAAATTAAAAGCTAACCAGGTAACGGTCAGCGAATGGACACCACAGTCGGATATCCAGATAGCTAAACAAGTTTTACAACATCTGCAATGAAAAAGAAAATAAGTTTATTAGTACTCCTGTGCTTTTGTATCACTGCAGTATTTGCCCAGACGACAAGTACGCCCGATAATGGCAAGACTTTACAATTTTTACAGGGTGACGGTGTTTATGAGGAAGGCGTCATGGTGTTTTTGAAAGGACTCAAAGACTCAGTATGGGCGCATTTTGACCTTTTTATTACTGATGCCAAAGCGCTTTCTGCCATTTTTATGATCATTTTTTTCGCTATTAAGTCATATGAGATGATGGCAGGCGATAAGCAGTTAGAGATCATGCCCTTATTAAGACCCTTTGGATTAGCCATGGTTATATTATGGTGGGAGCCATTCACAAGGATGATTGCTTTTCCGACAGATATTGTTGCTAATCAAACAGAACAAATGTTTAGCAGCGAGCAGACCACCGTCAACAATCTGAGACTTAACCGCTCCGGCCTGATGCTGGCTGTAGCAAATTCCCTGTATACCTACCAGGCACAAACAGAAGTAGCAGAAAAGGAAAGCGATACCTGGTATGGCCAGGCATGGGATTCCGTGACCAGCACCGTTAAAGAGGGAATCAGCAGCGTAGTTTCTCCGTTGCTGGAATTAAAGAACCGGCTCACTGTGGGGATGCAACTGCTCTTTACACAGTTATTGGAACTGCTGGGAATATGGATCTTGYGATTGGCGGTCTATATCATTTTTATGATACAGATCATTTACTCCTCCATTCTGATCATGCTCGGCCCGTTTGCTGTAGCTGTCAGTATCCTGCCGGCTTTCCGCGATAGTTTCAGCACCTGGATCGCCCGCTTTGTTTCAGTTAATCTATATAGTGGTATTGCCTACCTGATCATGTACATCTGCGGACTGATGCAGGAATATGCGCTGAAATCAGAAATCAGTAAGTACACGGAACTCGTTGGTGCAAATGGGATGAATGCCAACCTTCAAAAAATGGCGTGGTTTGCCGGTAACGGGATTCTGTCCTTCGGCACCGTAATTATTGTATTCTTAATCGGTGCAATCTGTATGTTCACCGTGCCCAGCATCTCTACCTGGATCATTTCCAC
Organism: Mucilaginibacter sp. P4_G9; assembly: GCF_056400985.1. Taxonomy (NCBI): domain Bacteria; kingdom Pseudomonadati; phylum Bacteroidota; class Sphingobacteriia; order Sphingobacteriales; family Sphingobacteriaceae; genus Mucilaginibacter; species Mucilaginibacter sp. P4_G9. Next base: position 23,999 of record NZ_JBFUKF010000002.1, read on the forward strand.
TTCCGGTATCAGTTCGGCCACTTCTACCTTTGCCCGAAGCGCGGGAACGGTGACCAGTATGGCACGAAAAGCTGCCGGCAGCTTCTTTTAATCAGAATCCCTTTTTGTTCTTTTTCTCCTTTTAATCTGGGCCGTTCCATTGTCATGGGCGGCCTTTTTATTTAACAACAAGATTTATGATCATCAAAAATATCGAAGCCAAGGTAAAGCTGGCGACGTTCATAGCGGCAGGAAGCCTGCTGACCTCCGTGATCATTGTCGGCATGAACTGCCTTTATGCCTTTAAACTGGTATCCAATGCACAAAAAAGCATTTACATATTGGATAATAATATCCCAATACTGGCCCGGCAAACGGATGTACAGATGAACCGGCCTGCCGAATACCGGGCTGATGTCGACTTGTTTCATTCGCTGTTCTTTTCGTTAACCCCGGATGATAATTATATGGAATACCAGATGAAGAAAGCCATGTACCTTGTGGATGAATCAGGGATGCAGCAATATAATAATCTGAAGGAGAACGGTTTCTTTAACTCCATCCTTTCCTCCAGTTCCGTGCTGACCCTGCAAACAGATTCCATTGCCGTTGACATGCCACGGCGCTATTTCCGCTATTACGGTAAATTGAAAATTGACCGGCGCAGCTCTACTGTTGTCCGCTCGCTGATTACGGAAGGTAACCTGAAGGACATACCCCGAAGCGACAATAATCCCCATGGCGTACTCATTACGAACTGGAAAACCCTGGAAAATAAAGACCTGCAAGATGTGGAGAAAAATACATTCTAACAGAGATCCCAGGGATACACTGTATAGCGAGCTGCACAAGGAATTTGGTACTTATTTTACTATAGTCAGGAATGTGGCTAAACGCCTGGCGGAGTCTTACCCCAAATTCCTGTTTGGGGCCATGGTCTTCCTGATGGCGCTATCGCTCGTGCTGTCATTTGCGGTTTTTCATCACCCGGATAAGGCGAAAACAACAATGGTAAAGAAGGTTAATCCTGTTGAGGACGGCTTTGACCAGATCATGCTGGCGACCGGCAATATCCGGGAAACACTGCACCTCAAAAAGATGGTTGACAGTATTTCTGCCAAAAAGCGATTGACAGGTGCAGACAGCGCCTTACTGGATAGTGCCCTTGACCGCCTTTCCAAAATTCACCACCCTCCAATAAAATGTTATGAAAATCAATTTTAAGCAGCCCAAATATGTGCTGCCGGTCATCCTTTTGCCCTTTCTGTGCCTGTTCTTTTATGCATGGCAAAGCGGCTTTTCGAAGCCAAAGGCAGCGGTCAAAGAAGCCAGCGGCCTGAACGGTTCAGTCGGCGAGGTTTCAGCCAATGTGCGTAAGAAACAACTGGCGGATAAGCTTGATGCCTACAGGAACGCTTACAAAGAAGCCGATGGCTTAACCGCGGTAAACGTGATTCCCAAAGAAAATTCAAGTAACCCGGCCTATAATAACGACTATTCAGATCAGCAGAAAAAAAGACTGGATTCCATTCAGCAGGCGATGAAACTGAAGTTCGGTCAGGGTAATAGCTCTGCTGCCGGCCAGGTAGCTGCAGCCGGGATTGCCCATGACCGTCAGGTTGCCAGAGCGGTGGAGGATATGAGCCGCCGACAGGCAAACCAGGCTCATGAAATGGATCGCGCCCCAAAGGAAAAAGACCCGATGGATGTTTTCAGGCAGCAAATGGCCATCATGGACAGTATAAGCAAACAGAATGACCCGGCCTACAAAGACGAGCTGAAGAAAAAGGAGGCTGCCGATAAAGCTGCAAAGCTTAAGGAAAGTCAGGTTAAACTGACCGTTGAAAAGACTGATGCCGTATCCGGCGATTTTAATACGGTTATGCCAGAAAAGGAGCCTGCATTTATCAGTGCCGTAATTGATGAAAATGTAACCGGATATGCAGGCTCACGCTTACGTATAAAACTGCTGGAAGATATCAAAGCCGGTAATAACCTCATCAAAAAAGGCACATTTCTGTACGCACTGATCAATGGGTTTTCAGAGCAGCGGGTTACCCTTTCCATTACATCTATTCTATATAATGGTAAGATCCTCCCAGTTAAACTCGACGTTTATGATATGGATGGCCTGCCCGGCCTTTATGTGCCCTCGTCCGCATTCCGGGACTTTACCAAAGACCTCGGCAGCAACTCGGTACAAGGTGTCTCGGTAGATGGCGGCTCCGGAAACACCCAGTTTGTCATGAGTTCGCTCAGTAAAATGTTTCAGTCCACTTCATCAGCTATTGCCGATCTGATCCGAAAGAACAAGGCGAAGCTTAAATACAACTCCTACCTCTATATCATCGACACCGATGCGCTGCAAAACGCCCAAAAACTGGAAAGCCCCTTGAGTACTCCTGAAAACGGCGGAGCCCTCTTGAATACCGATAAGAATCAAATTAAAGGCATTCAAAAACAATAACACCACGAAAAAATTAATGACATGAAAAAGCTACTATTCATTTTACTGGTGCTTATTGCATCATCCCTCTACGCCCAGGAAACACTGCCGGTGGTTTATCTGCCGGAAAACCTGACCATTCATTTTATATCCCCCGAACCTATTCAGTATGTGGATATTTCTGCAAAGGATCTGATCGGTGATCTGCCGCTCAAAAATGTATTACGCTTAAAATTGCGTGATTCCCTCAAGTCATTTACCGGGTCGGTCATAACGGTCGCCGGTGAAAAGTTTATTGCCCAGTACCGGCTGCTGCCGGGATATCCGGGAGTACCTGCAGCTATCGACATTACGCCATCAGAAATGCGGCCACTTGATATTTCAGGTGTTGGCCTTTCCCAAAATCAGCTGAAGACTTTAGCGCTCTCACTGATTTCCAGAAACCCGGAGAAAAGCAGAGAAAAGGTCAAAGCCTTTGGGATCAAAGGGCAGCTGAATCATGTCTACACGGTTGGTGATTATGTCTTCCTGGATATTTCCTATCATAATAAAACGAACCTGAAATACGACATTTCGGACTTCCGGTTTAAGGTGGACGATAAAAAGGTAACCAAAGCAGCCAATAACCAGTCGGTTGAAATTAAACCGGAATTCGTGCTGTTCAGCCCGCCCCGATTCTCTAAAAACTACCGGAACATATTCGTCCTTAAAAAACTGTCTTTTCCCGGAAACAAGGTACTGCACGCGGAGCTTAGTGAAAAACAGCTTTCCGGGCGTGTAATTACGCTGAACATTGCTTACCAGGATATCCTCGATGCGGATATGCTTCCCGACTAAACTTTTCCATCTGCCGCTTATTTCCTGTGCCACCCGCAAATGCCGGTGGCTTTTCATACCCATGAAAATCAAATAATTTTATGGAAGAAACCAGAGAACAGCAAAAGCTTCACGGGTTCCTGCAGTGTGCGATCTACCTGTCCATTTTAATAGAAGCTGCCATTTTTGTCTACCGCGATGCCCCGTTCTGGGGCATTTTTTTTACCCCGCTTGAAAAGATCAGCCACCTGTTTATTTACTCCGGCCTGATCTATAGCAAACTGGCAACGTTCAGTCTGATCTGCCTGGTCAGCATCGGTACCCTCGCTAAAAAGAAAACTGACCTTGATCCCAAAAAGCATATCGGTTACCCGCTGGCTGCCGGCCTGCTTTTATTTTTTGGCAGCATCGCCTGCCAGGGCCGTGCTTCACCTGTCGCGTTTTCCTATACCACCTGGTTTGATCTGTTCTATATGATCTGCTCATTCATCGGTGCGCTGATGGTCAGCCTGTCTATGGACAATATCTCGAAGTTTATCAGATCCGGTCTGGGCAAGGACAAGTGGAATACGGAAGCCGAAAGTTTCATGCAGCCGGTAAAGCGGGTGGAGACACCTTATTCGGTCAACATACCGATGCTTTTTTATTATAAGGGAAAAGTAAGGAGTGGCTGGATCAATATCTGCAACGTTTTCAGGGGCACGATGGTCCTCGGCACCCCCGGCTCCGGGAAGAGTTTTTCAATCATTAACCCATTTATCAGGCAGCTGATTGCCAAAGAATTCGCCGTTTGCCTGTATGATTTCAAGTTCCCCGATCTCGGCCACATTGCCTACTATCACTATCTGCTGGCAAAGCAAAAAGGGAAATTGAAGGGCTTCACTTTTCATGTCATTAATCTCAATGATGTGGAAAAAAGCCGCCGCATCAATCCATGGAGTGCTGAATATATCAGGTCTCTCGCTGACGCAGCTGAAACTGCTGAAGCATTAGTGGAGGCTTTAAAAAAGGGCGACAGATCCGGCGGAAGCGACCAGTTCTTCACCCAGTCCGCTATCAATTTTCTTGCTTCCTGTATATACTTCATGAGTAAATACAGGGATGGAAAATATTCGAGTTTTCCTCATGTCCTGGCGCTGTTAAACTGCACTTACGAGGAAATATTTCGCGCGCTGACATCTGAACCGGAATTACGGCCCTTGCTGTCACCCTTTATGACTGCTTACAATGCCAGGGCATTTGACCAGCTGGAAGGCCAGATCGGAACACTGAAGATCTTCATCAGCCGCCTGGCCACTAAAGAAACGTACTGGATCTTTTCGGGTAATGACTTCGATCTGAAAATATCGGCAAAGGGGAATCCGGGTATGCTGGTTTTAGCTAATGACCCGAATACCCAGAATATCAATTCAGCCTGTTATTCTATTGTCGTCAACCGCCTGACTAAACTGATCAATTCAAAGGGCAATTTACCCTCCGCTTTGATCGTCGACGAAATGCCCTCTTTATATATAAATAAGGCCGATAACCTGATCGCAACTGCGAGATCGAATCGCGTATGTGTATGTCTGGGGCTTCAGGAAATTCCGATGCTGAACCATCAGTATGGTAAGGAAACAGCCGCAGTAATGACTGCCATTATTGGGAATGTGATTTCAGGTTCAGTGAGAAACAAGGAAACACTGGAATGGCTGGAGCGGCTGTTTGGCAAATCCAAACAGATGGGTGAAAGCCTCTCGATTGACCGCAATAAAACATCAACTTCCCTCAGTGAAAAACTGGAGCCGCTTATCCCCGCAGGTAAGATCGCCTCCCTCAATTCGGGTGAGATGGTCGGGATGATTGCCGCCGACGCGAATGAAAAGTTTACCGGACAGTTCGAAACCTCTGCAATAAACTGCCGGATCAATCTCGATATGAATGAGATATCCAGAGAGGAAAAAAGCTACAGACCGCTCCCGGCCTATTATGATTTTGACGGTAAGACCGACGAAAAACTGAGGCAGAATTTCAACCGGATCAGCCGCGAAATTCAGGAAATGGTGCTTGGCTTCGGGCCCGCTTCCGCCGTACCTCAGTAATTCATGGTGTCACGGACCTGCTAATCCATGCTGACTGCTATGCTGCAGTCAGGAAACAACAATAAACTTAAAATGAATTAAGGCAATGAACAGTGAAAATCTGACCGGATCACTCGTGCTGGTGCATCCGGATTTTAAAGAAGACCCGATCCAGAAGCAGGGTCAGGTCGGGGTATTAACTTACCCGCGGTCCGGCAGCGAGATCTATGTCAGCTTCCCCGGCGGCGGCGAAAGCGTTTACTCCGGTGATAACCTGTTTAAACTGAAGGACAGGCAGCAGATCGCCGATGGCCTGACGCAAAACGGATCATCCATGAAACTTGATGACTTTAAGGCCATGTACAAGGTCATGCTGCTCCAGGACAGAGAAACATCGAGAGGCACCTATGATGCACTGGAGATCGCCCGCGATCATCCGGGTATCTGGGACCGGGCGCTGGACCGGCTGCAACAGGTACAAAAGCTTGACCTTACCAAAAGTTACAGCCGATGAAAACACTGATCAGCTTCTGCCTGGTCTGTCTCCCGCTCAAACATCTGCAGATCAGCTCTGACTTCGGATTCCGCATCCACCCGGTTTCAGGCAGGTACACCCTGCATCAGGGTGTCGACCTGAAGGCGCGACATGACACGGTGTATGCTATACTCAGCGGCATTGTGAAGTCTGCCGGATACGATGAGAATCTCGGACTATATATCCGGCTCAGCCACGGAACGGTGGAGTCAGTTTACGGCCACCTCAGCAGAATCCTGGTGGGACGGCCTGACAGCGTAACCGCAGGCGAGCCTGTTGCCATTACGGGGGCGACCGGGCGGGTAACCGGAGAACATCTTCATTTCTGTATCCRCTGCAAACAGCGGTATATCAACCCTATTCAATTTTTATATGAACTGCTAAATAAAAACGAACATGAGCAAAAATTTCAAAGCACTCCCGATACAGCTTGCAGACAGGCTGATCGCGGAGATCAGGGAAGGTAATTCCTTATTCCAGAAACCCGTTAAAGAAAACGGTATGCCGGCATTTGTCACACCGGTAAACCCGGCGACAGGTAAAGGTTACAGTGCCATGAATGCGCTGATCCTGGGGATGCAGCGGCATGACGACCCGCGCTGGATGTCTGCGGACGCAGCCCGCTATGCGGGTTCATGGGTGAAAAAAGAGGAAAAAGGCACCCTGATAGAGTTTCCTAAAACCAGTGACATCCAGGCCATACGCACCGCCGGAGGCGAAAGGATCAAAGATGAGGCGGGCGTAACGCAGACTAAAACCGTGACCTTCGAAAAGCCCCAGCAGGGTAAAGCATTCCTGTTTAACGCGAGCCAGCTGAACGATATTCAGCCGCTGGAAGATTTTCTGCAAAAGCAGAACGAAGCCCAAACCATGTCACCCGCGGAAAGGGCTGAAAAACTAATCGCAGACAGCAAGGCTGTCATTATCCACGGCGGACAGGAAGCGTACTATGATAAACAGCGCGATGCCATTTTTATGCCGGAAAAGGATCAGTTTGAAAATGACACCAGATACTACCAGGCTGCTATACACCAGCTCGCGCACTGGTCCGGCCATGAAAGCCGGCTCAACCGCCCTATGGAAGGCAAGTTCGGCTCACTGGAATATTCACGGGAAGAAATGCGGGCGGCAATTGCCGCAATCCTTATTGGCGGGGAACTGAAGATCGGTCACAGCTTCGGGCAGCAGGCTGCCTACATGAGCAACTTCGTCAAGATCCTGAAAGATGAGCCTTTCGAAATTGCAAAGGCGGCGAGGGATGCACAAAAGATCTCCGCCCTGCTGCTGGGTGTCAATCAGAAACAGGAACAAAAACAGAGCACTGCAAACAGTGCCGGTTTTAACATAGGTGATGAGATTGCCTATATGGATAACACTTATAAGGTACTGGAAACCTACAAGACCAAAAGCATTAAAGTGGAAGACGCTTCGGGTACCCGCAAGGTGGTCAAACCGACCGACGGACTCTTTAAATCCCTGCTCGAAGCAAAGAATAACCCGCGGGAACCGGAAATGGTACTCGAAGAACAGGGGCAGTCTGCGCAACAGGAACAGTCCGCAGAAAACAACAGAACCTATAAAATAGGGAGGTAATATGAATCTGGCAGATTTCAACGAAAAGGATCTCCCTGTCGGGGATATGGAGACCATTGGGCTGGCCGCAAACGGGCAGCTGCTTTTAAACGTGGACGATCTGAAAGCATTGCTTTCAGGCCGCCGCACCGGATTGCTGGAACTGCGTGACCTCGAAGCAGAGAACTTCAGAATTAAATCGCTCGACGCAAAGATCTCACTGCAGCCGAATGCAGACGGCAAAATAGATCTGCTTATCCACCCTGTATATCGTCAGGCCGCGACCCCGGATTTTCTGGACGATAACGAAGCCCGGCAGCTGCAGAAAGGCGAAGTGGCAAGCCTTCTGAAAATTACCATTGACAATAAGGGTAACAAAAAGGAATTGCTGGTTGAATACGATCCCGATACCAGGGAATATATTGTTTCGGACACCGAAAAGATCCTGGCACCGGACATGGTAAACAATGAATTTCTCACAGCCGGCCAAAAAGAAAAATACCGCAAAGGCAAAGAAGTGGAACTCGCCGATCACACTAAGTTCAGCTATTCTGCCGTTGATGCCCATGGTATCCGTTCCGATAAGATAGCGCTTGTTGCTTCTGTACTGATTGATGGCGGCCTTTCTTATGTTTTATACAAAGGCCTGAACGCCCTGTTTAATCAAAAGCGGGAACAGAAAGAAGCGGAAAAACTGAGCGCCGGATATTACAATGCTGTAAGGGACATGGAAAACCGGCAGTCTGAGATGAAGGGTGAGGCACGCCGTTCCTATACCCGAAGCGGAGGCTCCCGGTAATGCGCACCCGGCTGGAACAGTTCGGAATTCCCGAACAGATCCGGGCTTTCTTTAATATCCAGGTACCGGTATTTGACTATGGTGACAGCTTTGAACATTATGGCGACGGCTTTCATAAAATACCGGCCACTCAAAATCTCTGGCTTGCCGGGAATAGAACGGCGCGAGAAGTGATCATTACTTTTTCCGCTATGGAAGCTGTCGCCTTTTTAACGATGAACAGGCAGCGGTACCCGAATTATGAACAGCTTGCTTTTATAGCTATCGGCAGCAGGTTTTCTCCCCGGCAGGCAGACTGGATCCGCTCAAATTACCGCAAACGGAAATTTACGCTGGTATTCGGAAAAGAACTCATCGGAAATATGACCGACATCAAAATGGCTGCAGGCCTGAAAGGGATACAGCTTCGTTTACACCACGCCGGTCATAAAACCATAGTTCAGCATATTGCCGGCATAAAGTTCTTTGAAGATGAGCTGCTCAGCCTCCATGCCTGGGAACTTGCCTCCGGGATGCGAACCGGCATAAGGACACGCAAGCCCCTTAAACATATCAACTTTTTAGAAGAATTAAAACATGACACAGACAGATGATATCATGCTCAGACCGGCACTGATCTTTGCATTTTTAAAAACACTGCCGCTGGTGCTGCTTGCCGCAGCGTTCCTGTTACTGGCCTGGTGCCTTTCACCTTATTTCATCCTGTTCAGTCTCGCCGTCACCGGAGCTGCCTGGTACCGGATGCTGTTTATCAGAAACTGCCGGTACCTGATCACAGCGGAATATATCAGGACAAGCAGGGGAATATTTTTCAAACGTGTTGACCAGATCGAAATGTTCCGCGTAAAGGACTATATCATGACCCAGTCCTTTATGCTTCAGCTGTTTAAACTGATGGATGTTACTTTAAAATGTACAGACCCGGAAAACCCGGTCGTGTGGTTCAGGGGAATACCTGAATCCGGCATCATTGATGTCATTCGTGAAAGGGTTCTTTCGGCCCGTCAGCATAACAATATCTATGAACTTAACTGAAAAAACGCTTTGAAATTGCTAAGTAATTTAGTATCTTTAATTGTTAAATGTTATGAAAAATTTCGTCCATTTTATATTCACATGCCTCGTATCCACCTTCGGATTCTTCGGTGCGCTGAGCATGAAAGACAATCCATGGCCGGGTTTTGCCGTTGCCTTTGGTGTCTGGGCAATATTCCTCTGGCGCTATAGTGTCCGTTCAAAACGGGAAGCGATGAAACGCCGCTATGATGAGCATATGTTCCGTGAATATATGCATTTCAGACAGCGTGAGTCCCGCCGCTGATGTAATATTTTTTTTATAATTTGCGTTCTATTAATAGGACAGGCATCCTGCCTGTCTTTGTGATAAGGTTTAGGTTAAAATCCTCCGGCGGCGAGCGCTCGGGGGATTTTTATTTTAAACCCGGTTTCCCTGCAGACTGATGGACATTTCAAATGAAAACCCATACCAGTCAGCAGGCCGGATATTTATCCAAACGGAAATCAGTTGACAACGATCTGTGTTGAATCGCTGACAACTATTTCCGGCTTTCCTCTATAGTCAATCACCTCCCCGGTGACCGTGATGGTTTTGCCATCGATCTGACTGCCCAATGATTTGGCACTCCCCTTAATTGCAAGCGTTAATAACTGGTTTGGATATGCAGCACCCATATTCGCTAAGATCATACTGCCGATGTCCTTCGTGCTGTAAACTTTACCCTGAACGGTGACCGTTTTACCCGTGGCATTTTTTACATCTTCAAGTTTAACGGCAGCTGTTGTCTTTTGGCTTAGCGGCGGCGGCGGAGCTAACGTTACTGCTGTAATTTTTACCTGTTCGCTGTTAAATAATCTGTTCAGCTCACCTGCCAGCCTGATCCCGGCCTGATCAATACGCTGGTGAATGGTACCGATATATTTTTTATAGTAAACCTCATCAATGGTCTGGCCGGGTTTAATTTCGGCGTACAGTTGACTGCTGATCTGGTAACTCTCCCAGATCCATTCCATCGGACTGTCTGCCTGCCATTTTTTGATGTCGGCCGCCGTGGCTGAATCGTATTGCCTGGCAATCTCGTCCTGACTCAATCCCTCATGATCTATAAGTTTACTGTCCCACAGACTATGCAGGTTGGTTCCCTGGTTATCCATACGAACCTGAATAGTGTTGCCGCCTTTATCTTCCTTACGGCTGATGTGCATCGGCTGGTGTGCATCGCCAACCAGGTGTATCAGGTATTTTAATGCCTCATTTTTCTGATCAATGCCCAGTGTTTTGTCCTTCAGCGCCGCTTCTGTTTTCAGAATAGCAGTGTAAACATTGTTATCGCTTTGCTGAACAGCCTGTATAAACTGCTCATGGGTCAGCCCCAATGGCAGGTTAAGAAAATGCCAGGGAGCAGTTGTATTGGTTCGGGTCTCGTCCGCCCAGGTGCTGACATCGGCCATGCCTGCTCCTTTAAGGTAAGCCGAAACAACGTATGCGGTATTACTGGTCAGGTGTTTCTGTGCGATGGTTGCTATGGCGCGATGGCCTTTGAAACCCCATGAAATTAACACCAGTGATATAAAAAGTATGCAGAAGGTTAATATCGTTTTTTTCATGCTGCGAATATAACAGATGCCGCGTAAACGGCTTGACAAATGTATAAAGCAAACTATTTTTGCATGGAATACCTTCTCCTGCCGGCAGATAAAATAAAACTTGCATTTTTTTAATGTTGGTATATATTTGTTTAAAAACGGACCCGGGACTCACTCTCCGCCCGTTTGCCAGAGATGTTATAAAGTGAGATAACCTTGTCGTACTCCGGTACCAAAGAGGAAAAGTGGGCCGCCACTTTAAAAAGCAAAACCACTGTGTATCATGAGTCATGACACGATTATGGAGTTAATAGGTTTAGGCCAGTTAGCCGTCGCGTTCATCAGCGCCTGCAGGAAGAAAAACTAAGGACTGTTTGAATAAGAAAAGCCACCCTCTGGTGGCTTTTCTTATTCTGGCTGTATTTTAATGCTATTTTTATGCAAATTTTAGGAAATGAAAAAGTACGTAGGCTATTTTGATCTTATGGGTTATAAAAACTTCATTGAAAACAATGAGACTGATGAGACCAGAAGGCGGGTTACACACATATTAAGAGACATTGAAGCGGCGCTGGGCAAGGGAGAATATAAGGAGGGTGGTCACGGTGTTTTACATGCCGATCTCAGCGCTTCAAAACYACAGTGCATCACTATTTCTGATACTGTGATCTTCTGGACACTGGATGACAGCAAGGAAAGTCTGATGGAAATCCTGAAGGTTTGTTTTGATTTCAATTTCAAGCTCAACCTCCATAATTTCCCGGTCAGAGGAGCACTGGTATTTGAAGCCATCGAAATGATTAACGGTTTTCAGCGCAATAATAACGGCGGCACTTACAGCGTAAATACAATTTACGGCAAAGGTTTGGTGAAAGCGCATATCAAAGCTGAATCACAATACTGGGCAGGTACGGTTATTGATCAGTCGGCAATTGAAAAAATCGCAGAAGAAAATGATGTGGAGCAAGTGCTCGCTCCGTTTGCAATGAAAACGCAGGTGCCTTATAAAAATGGATGCCCGATACAGGATCGGGAATATGCCTTCAGACTTTGCATAGGATGGCTGAATGAAATAGCGTACGGTAACTGGAAAAAAGGTATAGAAGAGGTTTTTGCTGCCGATAATAAAGGAATGGATGATGCCGGTATAATAGCAAAACTTGCGAATACAATCGCTTTTCTTGATGAACATAAAGAGCGGGAGATAAAAGCACAATGACACAGGGAGATATAAGAAGGCTTCACCTGTTTAACAAATATGCGGATCACCTGCTTTTTTTAAAGGACAAGGGTATCCTTGTAATTGATTTAAAATTCGACCGAACCTATATCTGCCCGGTTTGTAAAGAACAGTTTTCCGAAGCCGCGTTAGACCAGTCCACAGAAAACCCGCTGACGCTTGAAGACGCACCACCAAAATCATTGGGAGGCAAAGCTGAAGTATTGACCTGCAAAGCCTGTAATAATACCTGCGGGCAAAAAATAGATGTGCATCTTACCGAACGGCTTGTGGAGATTGACCAGAAGAAATTTAAACCGGGGGTAGCATTTGCCGCAGAAACTGAGCATAATGGGGAAAAGGTACAGAGTTATATAAAAGTAACTGAAGAGGGCGAAATTACCGTTAAGCATGACAAGCTCAAAAACAACCCGGAAACCCTGAAAAAATATCTCGAAACAACCGGAAAGGACGATCTGATCAATATTAGTTTTAAGGACTCCAAGGTTGACGTGCATAAACTGCAGATCGCCTTGCTAAAGACCGGTTTTCTGCTTGCATTCGCGAAATTCGGCTATTCATTTATACTTGACCCGACATACGATCAGATTCGTGCGCAACTCAAATACCCTGACGAAAACATTTACCCGATTGATTTCTGGTTTAATACGGAAGTGTTTAAACCTTATTATGGTGTACCGTTTGTTATCGAACCTGGCATCGAAGCGATATTTCCAATCTTTGCATTAAAGACGGATTTTACCGAACATACATTTGCAGCCATATTGCCGCTCACGAGCAAGCCGATTGAGCAGGTCATCGCAACGCTAAAGGGTAAATTTGAAAAGCACCACGGTTTCGAAGCGGCTATGGATGCGATGAACCAAACGGACTATCTATTTGACGATTCCGCTATCGTTAAAATGCTTGAATGGATAAAGAAAGTCAAATAAAAGCAATTATCTCCGGAAGACCTCCAGGGTTTTCAGGTCAGCCGTCAGATCATGCATCGGACATACTAATCTGCCGTCTTTCTCCAGCATTGCTGTACCTAAGTGCGGACATTTTCTGCCGGTACATATTTGCCCGACGAAGGATTCATACCAGCGGTTATACTGTTCGACTTTTGGCTTTTGCTTTTCGGTAGGTCTGTCGGGTACACTTAGGCCGGTTTCCAGCCGAAGACATTTAATGCTTTGAAATGTTATCCTTATGAATTTGTACAATCCACCGCTTTCCGGAACAATGACTGCTGCTGTATGACCACCGGATAAGCTAAACTCATGGACCATTCGTGGATGCATGTCAAATCTTCCATCGATGTGATAGTGCTTATGAAGAAATCCAAATTGCGGATCAGCATGTAAATGATCAAATACCGGAATATAATAGGTCCCCCCATCACCATTCATCATGATCTCAGCACAGCTAACATTATAATACTCACCGACTTTAAGTTCCATCATTAATCAAATATAAAAAATAGTTAACTTTAACTGATGAGGGAAATTGAGCCGCCTTTTGAGATTGAATACCAGGATAAAACCGCTAAAGTGACTGAAGCTGAAATAAAGGAAAGACGTGTTTTTCATATACAGTTTAAGGATACCCGTAAACCGCTGACGATCACTGTTGCTGAAGACAGGAAAGAAGTGAAATTTTGGACATCTATTCCGGAGGGCCGACAGCAGGAAGCGGAAGAGGTTGGCAGGCTGATTGCCCTCCACATTAGAAGTAAAAAGAAATAAGATATGTGTTATTACAACGGACAGAAAGTGACCAGGGCTGAGTTCATTGAACTCAAAAGACTGGAAAAAGCCGTAAGAAATTATGATTTTCTCAATGTGGATGTGCATAACGGATTTAACTACAGACCAAGTGCCGTTCTGATACCTAATGAGGATTTGACTGATTTCGACATCGTGCAGATGGAATGGGGATTTATCGGTAATTATATACCTGACCGCGCTGAAGCGGAAATGTTCAGGAGAAGATATACGACCCTGAATGCGAAAGCCGAAAATTTATTTGTCAATGAACAGGGTAAGCGCTCTATGTGGGCAGATGCCGCGGAAAAGCGGCGTTGTTTAGTCTTGTCCACCGGAATTATAGAATCCCGGCATGTGTTCCCGATGGGTAAAAAAGGCGTTCCCCTTAAAACTGCCGATAAGTATCCTTACCAGGTTGGGTTAAAGGGTCGTGAATATTTTTTCTTTCCGGGAATATGGAACCCGTGGACGGATAAGTACACGGGTGAACATGTTAACACTTTTGCTTTGGTTACAACCGCGGCAAATGCGCTGATGAAACAGATCCATAATTCAAAAGAGCGGATGCCTACAATATTAAACGACGACCTTGCATGGGAATGGATGATGACCAATCCGTCTAAAGACCGGCTGACGGAAATTGCATTGACGCAAATTCCATCAAGAATGATGGAAGCTTGCACTATCGGCAAAGAATACAGGACTGCCGGAGAAGTAAACCCACATGAATATGCTGACCTGGCCCCGATCAATATGACGTATATAGATGCTGAAGAGCTGGAGTTTGATCACTGGACAACTTAAATAATTGAATAATTTTTCTACAAAGGGGTGCCGTATTGGTACCCCTTTTTTTATTTCAAAAAAATTTATTCAATTATTTGCAAATGCTAATATTTTTAGCATTAATTTTGTTGTTCACTTTTTGCAAAGGATTTTTCCGGTTGTGGGGAAACAATATCACAGATAATACAACTTATACAGACGATGAATAACTAACTCAATTTAAAGCAAATGTGATGACGGACGAAAAAAAAGAACTGATCAGCCGGTTTAAAAAAGACATCCTTTTATGGGAAGGCTTCAGACCTCCGCAAAGCGGTGCCGGAGCAGTTTTCGGCCTGGGGCCTATCGAAGCCGCTTTTCCTAATGGGGTATTTCCGAAAGGTGTCATCCATGAGTTTATCAATGCAGTGCCTGAACATGCTGCAGCCTGTGGCGGTTTTATCGGCGGCCTGCTGGCTTTATTGATGCAGGATAGTGCTGTTTGCCTTTGGATCAGCGTATCCCGGAAATTATTCCCGCCGTCCATGAGCGATTTTGGCGTAGAACCGGACAGAATCATTTTTGTCGATCTGGCAAAGGAAAGGGATGTGCTTTGGGTTATGGAGGAAGCCCTCAAATGTGAGGGTCTTTCAGCGGTCGTAGGCGAAATCGATTCACTCAGCTTAACTGAATCCCGCCGGCTGCAGCTTGCTGTAGAGCATAGCAGGGTAACAGGATTTATCCTTCGCAGCAATCCCCGCAAAGCAGGAACTACGACCTGTGTGGCCCGCTGGAAGGTAACACCGGTACCCAGCGAAACGGAAGACGAAATGCCGGGTGTGGGTTTTCCGCGCTGGAAAGTCGAATTGTTAAAGGTGCGGAACGGGAATCCCGGAGTTTTTCATTTGGAATGGTCTGCAGATCGTTTTTTGTCACTGGCAACGGAAGAAGACAGATCTGCAATGGTTTTACCCGAACAGATACAGCATGCCGTATAGTTATGCGCAAACGTTATGTTTCAATATGGTTCCGTCATTTGACGACAGACTGGCTGACCCTCAGGCAGCCGGAACTGAAGGACACGCCCTTTGTTTTCGTCGTGCCGGATCACGGACGGTTTATTGTTACAGCAGTGAGTTCTGCAGCAGCGGTTCAGGGAATCGAACCGGGTATGCGGGCAGCGGATGCCAAAGCGTTCGTGCATGGGCTAAAAGTCATCGATGACAAACCGGAGCGTGCTGCCAAACTCCTGAAAGGGATCGGTGAATGGTGTGTTCGTTATTCACCGGTTGTCGCCGTTGATCTGCCTGATGGTTTAATTCTGGAGATCAGTGGCTGCGCGCATCTCTGGGGCGGTGAACGTGCATATCTGACGGAGATCGTTTCGCGATTGAAAAAAAAAGGCTATACGGTGCGCACCGCGATGGCGGATACCGTAGGTGCCGCATGGGCAATTTCCCGTTTCGGTCATATCACACCGATTATAGCCAGCGGTGAACAGGCGGCAGCGATCCTTCCGTTACCTCCGGCTGCCCTGCGTTTAGAAGAGGACCTGCTGGCGTTATTGCAAAAACTGGGGTTTTATACGATTCAAAGTTTAACTGGAATTAAGCGTTCTGCTTTACGACGGCGTTTTGGTGAAGCGCTTCTGTTACGGCTGGCACAGGCGCTTGGACAGGAGGATGAGATCATTTCTCCCTTGTCTGTCCCGGTTCCTTTTCAGGAACGCCTGCCTTGTTTAGAGCCAATTCGTACCCGGACAGGTATAGAAATAGCAATTACCAGACTTCTTGAAAGCTTATGCCTGCGCTTGCAGCAGGAAGGCATGGGGTTACGGACAGCGGTTTTAACGGGCTACCGGATTGACGGCAAAGTGGAGCAGATAGCCATCGGCACGAACCGCGCTACACACAGCGTCAGCCATCTTTTTAAGCTGTTTGAATTAAAAATATCAGCCATTACCCCGGCGCTGGGTATTGAGCTTTTTGTCCTCGATGCACCAAAAGTGGAGGAGGTGCCTAAAGTACAGGAGGCGCTTTGGGCAGGCAAACCCGGTCTTGCTGACCAAAGTGTCGCGGAGCTGCTTGACCGGGTTGCTGGTAAGGTTGGCGCAGGTGCGATCCATCGCTACCTGCCGCAGGAACATTTCTGGCCTGAACGTGCTATCGTAAACGCATCACTGCAGGCAAAGAAAACTACAGCATGGCGCAACGATAAACCGAGGCCGAGTCTGCTGCTGCCCAGGCCGGAGCCTATCCAGGTATCCTCGCCGGTGCCGGACTATCCGCCTATGCTTTTCAAATACCAGGGTAAGGTTCATCATATCAAAAAATCAGACGGTCCCGAACGTATCGAGCGGGAATGGTGGCTGGAAGAAGGTGAGCATCGCGATTACTACCACGTTGAAGATGAGGAAGGTCAGCGCTACTGGCTTTTCCGGTCGGGACATTATACCGGAGATCACCTTTATCAATGGTTTTTACACGGTTTTTTTGCTTAAAAGGGACGAGAGATGAGTTATACAGAATTACAGGTCACCAGCAATTTTACCTTTCTGCGGGGAGCGTCTCATCCTCATGAACTCGTAGAACAGGCTGCGGCCTATGGCTATAACCGGATCGCTATCACGGACCGTAATACAATGGCCGGGATTGTGCGTGCACACGTAGCCGCCAAAGCCAGCGGGATCAGTATTATCCCGGCTTGCCGCCTGGATCTGCTGGACGGGCCAAGCCTGCTGGCGTATCCCACCGATCAGGACGCTTACTGCCGTCTTTCCGCATTGCTGACTGTGGGCAATCTTCGTGCCGAGAAAGGCAGCTGCCATCTGTCTAAAACGGATGTATACCAGCACGCTGCAGGCATCAGATTCGTAGCTATTCCCCCCGATACTCTCAACCGGCGTTTTAATTTCGAATCCCTGTTTACAAATAACCTCGCTGAATACCGTGAGGCACTGGGTGATTCGCTATATCTCGCAGCAACCCGTTCCTATCTTGGCAATGATGATAAAAAGATATTCCGCATTTCACAGCTATCTGAAAGGTATAATATCCCGATGGTGGCAACCAATGATGTGCATTACCATGATCCGGGCCGTCGTGAGCTGCAGGATGTGCAGACCTGTATCCGGGAAAAATGCACGATACATGAGGCTGGTTTCAGACTGCATCAGAATGCCGAAAGATATCTGAAGCCCATTGATGAGATGGAACGCCTTTTTCGCAGGTATCCGGATGCTTTGCAGTCTACACAGGAAATCGCTGAATCCTGCACTTTCTCGCTCAGCGAACTCAAATATATTTATCCCGAAGAGATCAACCGGAGCGGACGAAAACCGATGGACGAATTGACGTACCTGGCATGGGAAGGCGCTAAAAAGCATTTCAACGGCTGCATTCCTGACAAAATTGTCGCACTCATCAAATACGAGCTGAAATTCATACAGGAAATGGATTATGCTAATTACTTTCTGTTCGTCGAAGACATCGTGCATGAGGCAAGAAGCCGCGGTATCCTTTGCCAGGGACGCGGGTCGGCTGCTAATTCAGCGGTTTGTTTTTGCCTGGGAATCACTTCTGTGGACCCGGATAAATACGACCTCTTATTTGAACGCTTTATTTCTCCTGCAAGGAACGAGCCTCCCGATATCGACGTAGATTTTGAACATGAACGCCGCGAAGAAATCATCCAGTATATCTATGACAAATACGGACGTGACCGTGCAGCGATTGTAGCTACGGTCACCCAGCAGCATCAAAAAGGTGCAATTCGTGATGTCGGGAAAGCAATGGGCCTGTCGGTGGATACAATTAACCGGCTTTCGGGTTCCATCTGGGAGCACACTGACGAATGGTTCGAGGGAAAGCTGCTCAAAGCCCAGGGCCTGAACCCGGACGATCAGAACCTGAAGAAAACCCTGGAACTGACTGCACTGATGATGGGGTTTCCGCGGCAGCTTGGACAGCACACAGGCGGGTTTGTGGTAACGCAGGGAAAGTTAACAGATCTGTGTCCTATATTGAACGCCAGGATGGAAAACCGCACCAATATCGAATGGAATAAAGATGATATTGATGCACTCGGTTTCCTGAAGGTCGATGTGCTGGCATTAGGAATGCTGACCTGCATACGCAAAGCGTTCGACCTTTGTAAAAAGTATTATGATCTCGATCTGACGCTGGCGAATGTACCTCAGGATGACCCCGCAGTTTACGAGATGGTCTCCCATGCAGATACCATAGGTGTTTTCCAGATTGAAAGCCGCGCACAGCAGTCAATGCTGCCACGGCTTAAACCTAATTGTTTTTATGACCTCGTAATCGAAGTAGCAATTGTCCGGCCAGGTCCGATACAGGGCGACATGGTGCATCCATATCTGCGGCGAAGGAACGGAGAAGAACCCATAGACTACCCTTCACCGGAACTGAAAGAGATTTTGGGGCGGACTTTAGGCGTACCTCTTTTTCAGGAGCAGGCAATGAAGATCGCTATTGTTTGCGCAGGGTTTACTCCTGCAGAGGCAGACGGACTGCGAAGAAGCATGGCAACGTTTAAGGCCAAAGGGCTTGTTAACCATTTCGAGCAAAAACTGGTAGATGGCATGATGGGCAAAGGTTATACCGAAGAATTTGCCCGCCGTATTTTTAACCAGCTGAAGGGCTTCGGCAGTTATGGCTTCCCGGAAAGCCACGCTGCAAGTTTCGCGCTGCTCGTCTATATCTCCTGCTGGCTCAAATGTTACTACCCGGATGTTTTTGCAACAGCAATCCTCAATAGCCTGCCAATGGGGTTTTATCAGCCTGCCCAGCTGGTGATCGATGCGCAGAAGCATGGCGTTGATGTGCGGCCTGTGGATATCAATCATTCAACCTGGGATCATTTAATGGAAGAAAAAGCAGGGAAATACCATGCCGTGCGCTTAGGGTTCCGCCAAATAAGCGGGATCCGTGAAGAGGACATAGAAATTTTGCTGGCTGGCCGGCTTGGCGGTTATTTTAGTATACCTGCCTTGCGGGATGCCGGGGTATCTCAGGCTGCATTGGAAAGGCTGGCCGATGCGGATGCTTTTCGCTCCATCGGACTTGACCGCCGTCGGGCTTTGTGGGAGGTTTCTGCCTTGCATGACCGGCCGGTGGAATTATTTAAAGGTCAGCCATCGGAAAGCGTAACGGAAGGACAGGTGTCTCTGCCGCTGATGACTGCCGGGGAACACGTCGTACAGGATTATGCTTCCGTTGGTTTATCGTTAAAGGCACATCCTGTCAGCTTTATCCGGGAAAAGCTGCGGCTGCTTCATATTCTGCCGACTAATGACATCAACAAGAATGTTAAGGCCGATCAGATCGTGAAGGTTGCAGGTTTGGTTTTGGTACGGCAAAGGCCGGGTACCGCAGGCGGTGTTTGTTTTATCACTATTGAAGATGAAACCGGCTTTTCTAACCTGGTGGTATTTGAAAAATTTTTTGACAAATATCGTAAGGAAATACTGCAGGCCCGGTTGTTGATGGTGGAGGGTAAATTACAGCGTGAAGGCGAAGTTGTGCATGTGATCGTCCGGCGCTGCTTTGACCTGACCAGATTATTGGGTGACCTCGTTCAGCGGAAACAGGAAGATTTGCCGATACTGACCCTATCACGTTCGGACGAGAAAAGCGCACCGAATGACATTTTCTATAAAGGCCGGAATTTTAAATAGGCAGTAAACTCTTCCCTGCTTACCAAACTACCGGCTTGGAATTTCGGGCCCGCTGTATGGGTTTTCAAGGGCGTTCATAATCTGCATTAACCTGTGCCTCGCATGCTGATCTTTGGGATTAGACTGTATCGCTTCAATATTTCTTTTTACGGCGTCTTTAACTTCAAATTGTGTAGTGGCCCGGTCTATTCTTAGTGTTTCGGGTAAAGTCGCAGTATTAAAATAATCCATTAGCTCCTGATCGGTCATGCTGCAAAGGTAAAAAAGCTGCTGATTAATCGCGTTCTGAAAAGTGAAGTGATAAAAATATGCTGATTTAAAAGATTTAGGCTGGTGGAAATTATTAATGATATCTTTAAACTTTAAACCTTATCATATCTGACATTTATGCCCTTTAAACAATATCTAAAAAACTCGATTGATTTCGAGCGTACACACCAGTTAATACTTAAAACATTATTATCGGACACTAATTTTGTGAAGCATCTCACGGGAGTGACAATTGCTGAACAAGCCAAAGTTCACCTTGAGCCTTATTCCAGCCTGTTTGATTTAGGCGTCTTTACTAAAAGTGAAGAATGCCTGTGCCTTATTGAGCTTAAAATGTGGTCAAGCCTCTCGAAGAACCAATTGGACCGTCAAAAATCTTTTCTTAGCAAACATCAAACGGTTGGACTACATATTCTGCTGGGAACAACTGATCTGCAGTATTTTAAAAATGAGCAATATGATGAGATCGCTGACCTTACTCATAATTTAAGCAAGAAAATAGGGTATAAGGAATTGATTAATATCCTTGATTCTTATATCTCTGAAAACGATAGCGCAAATACTACGGTCCAAATGGCAAGTGATTATAAAGCGGCACTTTCATCACAAGAAAAATACCTGATTAACGCCTGGCAAAACCCGAAAGCTCATGATCACCACCGATATTATTCTACCTACAGCAAAATTAAAAATTATTTGACGGACGAAAGCTTTTCCATCTACACCGTAAATAATCACGGCGGCGCAGTTTATATTCTGAACGATAGCAATTCATGGTGCGGCTTTAAGTACAAGGACTACAAATTTGAAATATATCAGGAAATTCTTAATAATCAATTGATGTTGCGTATCTATAGCGACGGGGTTTCAAATGATATCAGAAATGAGGTAAAACATAAATTCTTAAAGAAGTTCAAAACTACAGAGTATTATACAGTTGGCTGGGATCATGCTTTCAGAGCAAGCAAATTTCACAAGGTGGCTGTATATAATCCTAAACTGGAGAATTTAACTGATTGCGAAGCTGTTGCCAGATTACTTAAAAGCCTGAATCCTGTCATCAAAGAGATTGTCCGGAATCTGAATTAATTGTTGTTTGAATTAACTTGTTTATAAATGAAGTGTTTACTCGACAATTATTGAGATTAAGGTTACAAAACATTTAATAGTAAACCAAAATAACTAAAGCCCGATTAAAGGGGTTAAATTAACAACAGACTTCATCTCTTCGATAGTATTTCGAACTGCCTCCAGTCTCTGGGAGAAAGAATGCTCTGTTTATGTATTCATAAAAACCCTTTAAAACCATAACGTATTGTAAATAAAATACTTGTATATTAGGTCAACCTAACCAACATGCAATGAAAAATTATTACAATTACCCAAAATGGTTGTTTCTGGCAGCTATTTTATTCAGTTTGGAGCTGAGCTCCTGCACTCCTAAAGAAAAATTTGATGTCGAACTTACGGAAAAGGTGCACAGCCTGACGGAATCGGCTGTTATGCCCGTGAAAACCTATACTCTGGTCTATAGCGCAAAGGGCAATGCCAACATCAAGTTTATTGTTTCCAGTGGCAGCAAATACAGCATTCCCTCGCTCAGCGCGGCACAACTTGCCGCTTTGCTGGCGGTGCTCGACCGCCCCACAGTGAGTTATGATACTGTCAACCGGGAATTCCATGCGGCAGATACTGTGAAGGGGGGCCGGCAATGAAGAAGCTGAGGAATGCCATGCTGATAGTTATGTCCAGCTACCTGCTGAGCAGTTGCGGGGAAATGAAGAAGATTTACACAGGGAATGTGGTATATCGCTATGTCGATAATCAGGAGCTGCGCAACGACGATGACACCAAATATGACAGGCTGGAGATTTACGTTGTGGATACAGCGTTTAAAAGCCGGCTCGACGACAAGACCGACTTCGTGGTGATCAAGGATGATACCTACCTCAAGACGCTGAAACCCGATACAACAATTGACGTAAAGCCGCCAGTACAAAGTAAAGTCGATTTGAAAGGTGTCTATTATACTACCGAAAGTAACGTGGCGGCTGCAAAAGATTATCGTCAATCCTTTATCTACGGAGACATTAAGTTTGGTATGCAGGCACTTACCATCCCATTGAAATTCCGTAAAGCCATAGGTGACGGAGTACTGAATCCGTCCACCGTGGAGACAGGTTTTAACGTTGGATTTGCCCCGTCAGTAAAGTTTACAAGGAATGTCTTTAATCCCTTATCCAAAACCATGGGCAAATCGCTTAATCAGTATTCACTTACAACAGGCCTGTTGCTTAATCTGGGGACTACCGATTTGAAAAAGGCTTCAAATGCGCCTGGTATTTTGTCAGACCGCAAAAGTGCGACCTTCACCTATGGTACTTTTGTAATGTTTGGTATCAACAATATCAATTTCGGGTATGCATTTGGTATAGACAATTTACTGGGCAATAAGGGCGCGAACTGGGTTTATAATAAAAAGGGCTGGCATGGCATAATTGTTTCACTGGATGTCCTCAAATTCTGAACCGCCTGCATAAACACAATAATGTCCGCTCAAATGGCAAAAAGTTTTGTGGAAATAAAAAGCCTCGCTTGTTTAAGTGAGGCTTTTATCAATTTAGGCAAAATACAGCCATATTTTACACAGCACGAAGCGATTCAATTGCGTTTTATATTTCTGTACTTTAATGGTAATTTTACTTTGCTCTTAACAATCAAGCTTAATACGCCAAATAAGAAGCATCTGATACCAAGAACCATTAACCATTATCACGTCATATGATCACCTCCCTTTCCCTGAAGAACGTTGCATCCTATGATGCCGGCGGCATCAACCTCACCAGTCTAAAAAAGATAAACTTTATTTACGGGGCTAACGGCAGCGGAAAAACGACGATTACCAAACTGGTTTCATCGCACGCGGGACCAGGATTTGAAAACTGTGGTATAATATGGGAAAATGGACAGCGTCTCAAGGCATTGGTTTACAATAAGGAATTTCGCGATGCCAATTTTGGCAAAGGGAAGATAGACGGGGTATTTACCCTTGGAAAAGCTTCGAAAAAACAGACCGACGAGATCGAAGAAAAAGAAGTAATTCGTAAGGATCTTGTTGATAAAGGAAAACAAAAAGCCGAGACGAAAAAAAAATTCGAGGAAGAAAAAGCAGAAAACGAAAGTTCTTTCAGAGAAATCATCTGGGTAGAAATTTATAAAAAACATGAAAACGATTTTAAAGATGCCTTTATGGGAAGTATTGCCTCGAAAGATCGTTTTAAGTCCAAAGTTATAGAGGAGTTTGAAAACAATAAAAATCCTTTAGCTACCATTGATGTTCTGAAGGAACGGGCGGAAACGATATTCGGCCGTGCTCCTCTGCCAATGACCAGATTATCTTTACCTGCATCTGCCCGGCTGGATGAAATAGAAAATAATACAATATGGAATAAAAAAATCATTGGCGAAGCAGATGTAGATATCGCCAGACTTATTCAAAAGCTGAATATCAACGACTGGGTAAATGAAGGCAAAAACTATCTCCGGGATGATAATATTTGTCCGTTCTGTCAGAGTTCGACCATCACGGTCGGATTTCGAAAACAGCTTTCGGAATATTTTGACGAAGCTTTTCTTGCTGATACCGCACTTGTATCCGGACTTGCTGAAGAATACACCCAGTTTTCATCCAATCTGATAAATCAGCTTCAGCAGATCGAATCGACAGAACGCGGTAATAATTTGACTAAACTGCCCCTGGAAAAATTCTCTGCTTATCTGCAAACGTTTGTTTCCCTATGCCGATCAAACGAGGAACTACTAAGCAATAAAATTAAAGAGCCAAGCCGGAGTATTGATCTGACAAGTACGTCAGAACAGACACAACTGATCATGAATCTCCTTGAAATAGCGAATAGGGAGATTGACGGCCACAACAGGATTGTCAGTAACTATTTAGATGAAAAATCCAGATTGATAAAAGATATATGGCGATTTATGACTGATGCACACAAAGTGATCATCAGACCGCATATCGACAAGCAGACAAACGCTGACAAAGCGATCGCAGGGGTGGAAGCTTATCTGCAGAAACAGCGGGAACAGTTGAAAGAAACTGACAGAGAGCTTAAAGAGCTCCGTAAAACAGTTACAGGAGTCGAAGCCTCTATCGTTGAGATCAACCATACACTCACTGCATTCGGCTTTCATAATTTCTCTATCGTGCCTTTCAAAGCAGAACTAAATAAATACCAAATACAAAGAGAAAACGGTACGGTGGCTGACGCGACTATGAGCGAGGGAGAAATCACTTTTATTACTTTTCTCTATTTTCTTCAGCTCGTAAAAGGCAGTGTCTCGGAGGCTGATATAGCTGAAGACCGCATTCTGGTAATTGACGACCCGATCTCAAGTCTTGACAGTAATGTTCTTTTTATAGTGAGTTCACTGCTGAAACAGATCATTAGAAAAATAACCCAGAGGGATATTCCGTGTAATGTTAAACAGCTCATTCTTCTGACACACAATGTATATTTTCATAAAGAAGTTTCATTTGTGGAAAGCAGACTTTCGCAGTCGAATTCGGACAGGTCGTTCTGGATACTACGTAAGAATCATAATGTTAGTAAAATTCAGGCCTGCGGTCATGAGAATCCTATAAGTAATTCTTACGAACTATTATGGAAAGAACTGAGAAACCGGGATCATAATTCAGACATCACCCTTCAGAACACGATGCGGCGGATAATCGAAAATTATTTCAAAATTCTCGGACATATGGGCGATGAGCAGCTCACTGAGAAATTCGAGGATCCCGGTGAACAGCAGGTGTGCCGTTCTCTGCTATGCTGGATTAATGACGGCTCCCATAGCATACCTGACGATTTATATTTGGAACAACCTGATGATACTATAGATCGCTATCTTGATGTATTTCAAAAAATCTTTAAACACACCAGACACCAAGCGCATTATGATATGATGATGGGTATTACAGCGTAAAATCCGAATCGAACCGCGTATTATTAACCGGTTTTTATAAACTATATTTGATACAACCTTAGTCCCTGAACCAGCGTGCGCCAAACCAACGACTTTATCCAGTTATCAGCAAGCGACCTTTCAAATTTCATCGCTTGCCATCACCTGAGTTTTCTTGACCTTTCAGCTATTGAAGGTAAATTGCAGCGACCAGAATACCGTGACCCGCTGCTTGCTATTTTGCAAGAACGGGGACAGACGTTCGAGAATGAATATCTGCAAAGCCTTGTTGAAAGTGGCCATACCGTTGAGAATGTTTTTGACGGATCTAATGATTCAGGATTATCAAGGACGATCCGGTCAATGCAAAAAGGTATAGATTATATTTATCAGGCCACCTTAAATCACGAAATATGGAATGGCCGGGCAGATTTCCTGAAAAAGGTTGACAAACCAAGTAAGCTGGGAAACTGGTCCTATGAGGTAATGGATTCAAAGCTTGCTAAGGAAACAAAAGCGGGCACAATACTGCAACTTTGTTTATACTCACAGATTGTTGGGGATATTCAAGGAGCAGTTCCGGAATTTATGCATGTGATAACACCGGACGATGAGTTGCCATTACAGACCTATCGCGTTGATGATTATATGGCCTACCACCGGCTTGTACAAAAGCAGCTGCAGCAGCTGATAAATAAAGGAACGGAAATTGCAGATACTTACCCGCATCCAACGGCACACTGCAGTATCTGTAACTGGTGGCATCACTGTGATAGGCACCGACGGGATGACGACCACCTTTCTCTGGTTGCCGGACTTTCAAATGCGCAGCGTGAAGAACTTACGCGGCAGGAGGTAACCACACTCGCAAAACTTGGAGAACTTCCACTGCCGCTCGCCTTCCGGCCAGGCCGTGGTGCCGCCAATACTTATATTAGGCTCAGAGAGCAGGCACGTGTGCAGCTTCAGGCCCGAACCACTAATCAGCCGGTTTTTGAAACACTGGAAATTCATGAAGGTATCGGTCTGTCACGACTTCCTGAACCATCTCCAGGAGATATTTTCTTCGACTTTGAAAGCGATCCTTTTGCGGGCACAGGCGGCATGGAATATTTATTTGGCTGGCAGCTTGCGGACGAATCCGAATCCGGATATAACCGGCTATGGGCAGTGACCCAGCAGGCGGAAAAAGAATCCTTTCAGAGTTTCGTAGCGATGGTTATGGAACGCCTTTTATTATATCCGGAACTTCATATCTATCACTACTCACCATATGAACCCGTGGCGCTTAAACGACTGATGGGAAAATATAATATCTGCGAAACAGAGATAGATCAGATGCTCCGATCCGGTGTTTTCATCGATCTTCACAGTGTAACCCGGCAAGCGCTGCGGGCAGGTATTGAAGCATATTCATTAAAAGAACTTGAAGTATTTCATGCCTTTGAAAGAAAGATGGAACTTAGACAAGCTTCTTTGCAATTAAAAATTATCGAGCGCTATCTTGAAAGGGGGCAGGGACACGCGATTCCACAGGAAGCGAAGCAAGCTGTAGAACAGTATAATATGGAAGACTGTCTCTCCACCAGACACCTCAGGAGTTGGCTGGAAAGTATAAGAGCTGATTTTATTGCGGAAGGTACAATTATTACAAGACCGGAATCGAAGCCTGGTGAAGCGAGCGAGGCTTTAACTGACCATCAGGAGCGCATAATACAGCTTTATGAAAGGCTGACGGATAACATTCCATTAGACAGAGAAGAACGAAATGAGGAGCAACAGGCAATGTGGCTGCTGGCAAATATGCTGGACTGGTACAGACGGGAAGAAAAATCAAAATGGTGGGAATATTTCCGCCTTTGTGAACTTCCTCCGGATGAACTTCAGGAAGAGAAAGGTGCTCTTGCATTTCTGCAATTCACCGGTGCAAGAGAACTGGTAAACAGAAGCGTAATAGACCAGTACAGCTTTCCAAACCAGGACTGTGATCTAAAAACGGGTGATAAATTAAAAACCGGAAACGGCAATAGTATGGGCGAAATCGCCGGGATTGACCTGGAGAATTATTTGGTAGGTATTAAAAAAGGACCATCAATCAAAGACCAGCATCCTGAATCGGTCTTTGCTTTTAATGACATAAATGTAGGTGAAAAACCGTCCGCCATATTTCAGCTGGCAGCCTGGGTCGCAGATCATGAGATCAATAGTCCGGAACCCGATTACAGAGCGGCACGGGATCTTTTACTCGGACTGCCGCCAAGAACTATTGAAATATTCACATCTTCTTCGATTCCACAGGAAAGAGCAGTGGAATGGGTTCTACTACTTGAAAATGGCATTCTTCCGATCCAGGGTCCTCCCGGGGCAGGAAAAAGCTACACCGCCGCTCATATGATTCTGGGTTTGATCAGAAAGGGCAAAAAGATTGGAATTACGGCTCTTAGTCACAAGGTAATCACTGAACTTGTATACAAAGTTTTAAAGCTGGCAAAGGAGACAGAAACACAGCTCAGTTGCATTCAAAAAGTAAATTCACCCGGCGACCAGCTACCATCAGGGCTTCAGGAAACTAAAGATAACGCCGCCGTCCGTTCTGCCCTATTATCGGGTAATGCACAGCTTGCCGCAGGAACATCCTGGCTATGGGCAAGAGAAGAAATGACCGACACCGTGGACTACCTTTTTATCGATGAAGCCGGACAGTTCTCATTGGTAGATACGCTGGCAATTTCTCATTCAGCAAAAAACATGGTACTGCTCGGAGATCCTCAGCAGTTAAAACAGCCTCAACAGGGCTCTCATCCTGAAGGCACAGAAGTGTCCGTACTCGAACATCTTCTGATGGGTAATCAGACCATAGCACCTGAGAAGGGAATATTCCTGAATGAAACCTGGCGTCTTCACCCGAACATCTGCGCATTTATTTCTGAGATGTTCTATGACGGCAGACTAACCTCCCGGCCGGGGCTTGAAAAAACGCATCTTGAAGGTCATCCAAGGTTTCATGGTGCCGGCCTATGGTTTCAGGCAGTACTTCACGATGGCAACCAGAGCAATTCTCCGGAAGAAGTAATGGAGATTGTTAGTATAGTTACAGAACTGATAAGCGGCAAGGTCAAATGGACCGATTCCAATGGTTCTCAACGACCGATCAGCAAAGACGACATAAAGATCATCGCCCCTTATAATAAACAGGTTGCCGCTCTGTCCGCTGCACTTCCCGGATTATCTATCGGCACTGTTGACAAATTCCAGGGACAGGAGGCACCGATCATAATATTTTCAATGAGTACCTCAAATCCTGAAGATGCCCCCCGTGGCATGGATTTCCTATACAGTTCAAACCGGCTTAACGTTGCGGTTTCCCGAGCGAAATCAGTTTTTATCATGGCTGCAAACCCTAAACTCTTTGAACCTGATTGCAGAAATCCTGCACAGATGAAACTCGCAAATGCTTTTTGCAGGTTTATGGAAATGACTATCAATTGATTAGTGCCCTAAGTTATTCCGGTAGGAGGCGGATTCAGCCGAATCCAATGTGCCTGTTGCTTATGCCGTTTTTAGCTTTGACATAAGCTCCTTCATGTCCCTGCTGATCTTTTTCTCCTGAACCCTGGCGTAAATTTGCGTCGTGGTGATCTTAGTGTGGCCGAGCATCTTGCTGACCGTTTCAATAGGGACATCATTACCAAGTGTAACGGTAGTCGCAAATGTGTGCCTTGCTATGTGGGTAGTCAGATTCTTTTCTATATCGCACAAGTCAGCAATTTCTTTTAAATAAGAATTCATCTTCTGATTGCTTTTCATAGGAAGCAGTTTGCCAGCTGCAATACATGCTTCATGATCCTTGTATTTGTCGATAATGGCTATTGCATGTGGCAGCAATGGAACATTTGCGGTGATCTCCGTTTTCGTTCTGCGGGTCTCAATCCACATTTCACCATCTTTTCGTGCAATGATATGTTCGGGAGTTAATTTTTGAGCATCCACAAAAGCGTAGCCGGTATAACAACTAAAGAGAAAACAATCCCTGACTTCTTCCAGCCGCTTGATCTTAAAGTTTTTTGAAGCCAGTCGTAATAGTTCACCCTCGGTTAGTTCGTTGCGGACTATTTTCCGTGTTGTACATTTAAAGGCCATGAAAGGATTGGAGAATATCCAGCGGTTGTTTACCGCTATGGTCATGATCCGTTTAACCCGTTTGATGTACCCCATGACCGTGTTATGCTCGATACCTGCCTGAATTTTCAGGAATCTTTCGAAGTTGCTAATAAAAGTAAAATCAAGCTCTTCCAGTGATAGGTCATCTTTATGATACTGATACTTGATATACTCGTCAACTTTACTCCGTATGGTCTTATACTTTGTCAGCGTCCCTTTAACATAATCTTTGCCTACAAGACTTTCCACATCCCTGTTATGTTCATCAAATGCTTCCAGTAAAGTTTTGCTGGGAGGCGGGAGGACTACCTGTCCAGTAAATTTGTTCTTAATCACTTCGGCAGTAAGGGGTCCGCGATTCCTGTTCAGCGCAGCATATATCTCGAAGAGGTCATTGCTTACTTCATTGATATACCTGTTAGTAATACGGACTTCATCTCCGCTGCCCTTCATAAAACCACTCTTCGCATCCCATTTTTTAAGATTTAACTTCTTTTTCAGGGAAATTTCCGCACGTTTGCCATCTACAGTCACCCTTGCGTATAGGGGAGCCAGGCCGCTGCCATCTGCTTTTGCTTTGTTTGTCCAGAAAAGGACTGAAAAACTTCTTGAATTCTTCATAGCCATAATTTTGAATTTGAACCGAATAATAAATTTTGAATTGATTTAATGCGTTTTAACTCATTCAAAATCAATCAATTGCAGGCTATTCGGTTACCTAAATTAATGACTTCCGACAGGTAACCGAATAGCTAACCGAGGGGTCCATTTTCTTTGGTATGAAACGGGCGTTTATGGCATAAAAAAAACGCCTAAATCATTGATTTAAGCGTTTTCGATGGGTTTTGACAACCTTTTAGCGGAATGGACGGGATTCGAACCCGCGACCCCATGCGTGACAGGCATGTATTCTAACCAGCTGAACTACCACTCCGTTTGGGTGTGCAAATATACGCACCATTTTGTATTACACAAGTCCTTTTTTCAAAAAAATTGAATTTGCCTGTTTTGCCTTACCGTTTATGGCTTCAAAACGGTATTTGATTATTTTTCCTCATCTATATAAGGTGCTCTATATCAAAACAAAAAGGCCGGATTTACAACCAGGGTTACTTCTAAACTATTCATTTTTTTATTTTACTTCAAAGCTGAAATATTGGCTTCCGGCGTTGCCATTATCGTTTATCCCCTGTATTGAGCCCACATATTTACCTTTTTGATCGGATGTATAAAATGATACAACGCCTTTGCCAGCCGGGCTTGTATAAACATCGGGCGACCAAAACAGCAGATTCCTAAAATCTGGTACCCGGCTTTTCTCTCCTCTTTCGGTGTCATAAACGGGAGCATAAAATTCCCGCTTCAATTGCATTCCTTCGTAATCAAGTACTACAGCATGTGGGTCCATTTCAACGCCGCCAAGATCCCCTTTGTAGGTTGTAAAGCTAAATACACCTTCGTTTACCGATGGGCCATAAAAATAGCGATCTCTTATAACCTCAAGCTTTCTAACCTTTAACGGATCAATAGCCATTACTTTATCGATATTAAATACCGGCACATCGTCCAGTAAAACAAGGGGGTCGCCATCTAAAAATCCATTGTCATTTAAAACTTTTATATGATATCTGCCCCTGGAGCGTACAATATTGTCTTCTCTTACATATTCGCGCAATACCTCTTCCATAGTAGTAAAGCGGGTATAGTTATCTAAAAGGTATGTTTTGTAAGGCCGGGCATAAAAACCTGCACTATCAACCCCCGGATCATAAAAGCGTTTTATTTTACTACCGGCATATACATTTTGTACCTGCATGGCCAGGCTATGTTCTTCCAATGCTTTTTTTATGTCTGGTGATAAGGTATACTTTGGCCAGTCATATTTGCTATACTGTTCAGAGAAAGGGCTTAAAACATCTATCCGGAACGTAGAATCCCTCTCGGAATTTGTTTGAGCTACAACTTCACCCGGGCCAAATAATTGTTTTGTATTGAATACCAGCCTGCCTGATGAGTCGCTTTTTGAA
The DNA here is from genome assembly GCF_056400985.1 of Mucilaginibacter sp. P4_G9. NCBI lineage: Bacteria > Pseudomonadati > Bacteroidota > Sphingobacteriia > Sphingobacteriales > Sphingobacteriaceae > Mucilaginibacter > Mucilaginibacter sp. P4_G9. The sequence continues at coordinate 55,699 of NZ_JBFUKF010000002.1, forward strand.
ACATATAACTGTACTCTTTTGCCCGGCACACTTAAATAAGTCACTACATCTTTTGCGGGGTTGCCTGTTATAGTACTTGTTATTTTGGCGGTTATAAGGTGGTCATTATATTCCGGTAAAAAAGTAAACGCCGGGCGGGTATTGTTTAATATACTGCTCCATTGAAACCTGCGCCAGCCTTGTGAAAGCATCAGGTTATCCATAGCCGCGTCGGCTTCGCTATTGGTGTTTTTAAAATAATAACCGGGCGCTTCAATGCTTCCCTGCAGATCTGACCGCAGCCACAGGTAGCTAAATATATCATCAGTATCTACGTGCTGTAATGAATCGATACGGTAAACAGACAGCGACATATTTGCCGGAATTGCAGCACCTGTTGTACTTTTTGCTTCTATATTAATACTTACTTTTTTACGGGTGGAATATAGGGGCTGATCGGTAGTGGCATTTATCAGCAGCTGTTGTTTTGGGCGCTTAAAATACAGCCTTTCACAAACGGGCTGTTTGGCATTGTTAAAAATGGTAATATGCGATACCCCATCGCCCAATTTACTTTTATCAATGCTAAAACGGGCCGCTCCGGAATTAAGCGGGGCACTTTCTGCCACTTTTACAAATTGCCTTGTATGTGCAAATAGGAATACCTCATTACCACCGGCATTACTATTTACAGTGACCTCTAAAGTTGATCCATTATCTTTTAACTGCATTACATACCCCCGGCTGTTAACCTCGGGCAATTCTTTAGTAACAGAAATACCCGAACCGGTTTTAATTACTCCCTTATATGTATTATTGGCAACAGGCGTAAACATAAAGCTGCCTATACCAAATTTTAATGGCTGAAAGCGGCACACCGTATCATTATGCTGATTGATAACAGCTCCCCGGCATACAGCGAGACCGTCTCCACTGGGTGTGGTAACTTTAAAAGCTACTTTGCTGGCTATCCCGGCTACAAGGTTGCCGCCTTCCGGAAAAAATTGAACATCGTAAACAGCGGCAGTTTCCTTAGCCGGGGCATCGGGTGATTTTAGTGGGTTTATTATAGTGATGTTTTTTTCAAAATAATAATCGGGACTAAAGTTTTTCATCCAGTTGGTATATGCCCTCAATTTGTAATTACCGTTGCTTACAGACACCGGAATATATAAGGACCCGTTACCAGTGCCATTTTTCATGGCAATTTTGGCCTGTATAATGGCGTTGTGGCCATTATCTATCACATCTACATAAACTACCTTACTCAGGGTAAATGGCTTGTGAAAAGCAGCATCAACAGCGTAGATCTTAAACCAGATAATTTCCCCCGGCAGGTAGGCACTTTTATCGGCATGTACAAAAACTTTTTCCTGTACTGTTGATTGTTTATATTGGTTAAAGCTGTTCCTGATCTCATCAATTGCCTGTGCAAAACAAGCTGTTTGCCAAAACAGCAGCACCCCAATTGATAAAACTATAATTTTAGCAGCTCTTTTAAGTTTTTTCATAGCCAAAGCCTGGTTTCGTTATATTTTAATGCGGGATGTATTTATCATACGTCACCGTTGTGTTTTGTTAATGCTTGTATCATGGTTGCCAGAACGGCGGCGGCAGAGATTGCCCCCTTATCCTGCAATCGGTACATTCTATTGATGAGTATATATATCCTATAATATTATTCATTTTTATAATTGGCGAAACGGGTATAGCTCCCCCATTTATTATAATACTTTGTACTTCATACTGCATATTTTTGGGGTTGTAATTCAAGGCAGTATCGGCAGAGCAATTATAAGGGTACACAGAATACCATTCTATAGGTAACTGGTTGTTATTAATATAGATCCTTTTTTGCTGCACATTGGTAATGCTTATGTACCCTATAACCGGCTCTTTAGGATCGGTTACGCAATGGATGTTTCCCTGTAGCTGCGAGGGCTGCGCATCAAAAATACTACCCAGCTGTTCGGTATTTTTCCTGATATTTTCCCAAAATGCATACGCCTCCTTGGTTAAGGCATACTGTTTTAATAAAATAGAATATCGTACAGATATTTTCTCAGCAGTAGATGGAATGGTTGTAATCGGTGCCTGGTATACTACATCAGATACCAACTTAGCAGTTGAGCCAATCAGGATGTTACTTGAAGCATCGCCCGTAAAACAATAGTATGATGCTTCAGATTCATTCCTATTCCGGATTGCTTTAGTGACCGGATCAACAATAAGACCAGATTCATACCTTGCATGAAACCTCCATGTTTCCTCAAAATCCCAGCGGTAATAACGTGTATTGTTGGTGGCATCGTGCGTGTTAACATATAGATTAAGGTTGCTGCCTTTAGGCACAAAACCAATGCTGTCAATAGCGGGCGTATTTTTTACCGCGATATAATCAGATTCGTATACCTTCTGTGTGTTAGCTATGTGCAGACGGTATTTTTTTGATGGATCAAGATTTACTGCTCCGTTAGAAGAATATTTACCGTTATTTAATGGCGAATGCAGTTCTGTAACCGGGTTGCCGGCCTCATCCTGTATGGTAACAGTATAACCAACCTGCGGCGAGCTTTGTACACTCTCTCCTAAGTTAACTGTTTGGCTAATGCTGATAACAGTAGGATCGCTGCCCGTATTTATTACACCTTCTACAACAAGGTAATGATTAGGACTGCTAACAATACTGGGGTTATATGGCTTCTTGCAGCCGGTAATTGCACCACCTATCATTATCAAACACCATATATATCTAAGCTTCATCATTTTCATAAAATTACTCCCCAAAAGGATGGGACCTTTACTCTACTTATTATTATTGCCAAAAATCGGGGACATTTACTGTTCCTTTTAATCTACAGTCGGTACATTCAATGGTCGATGCCTCGTAAGCAACAATTTTCCCGGTAAAAGGGCTTACTATGGAGGCAATTGGAATAAGGCCTCCTTTAATAATAAAAAGGTCTACATCGTTTTCACCGTCATTATCTAAACGATATGCATTTTTTTCACACCTGCCATCATCAGGTACATACCATGTATTCGGAAAAAGATTGTTATCAATAAAAATTCTTTTAGTTTGCACGGTTGATACACTCACATAACCAATAACCGTTTCGGTTGGGTTGGTAATACCATGAATATTTCCTTTTAATTGTGATGGCTGCGCATCGAAAATGCTGCCAAGCTGTTCGGTATTTTTCCTTATGTTCTCCCAAAACTCATAAGCTTCCTTTGTAAGGGCATATTGCTTTAACAGCATGCTGTATTTTATAACCAGTTTTTCTGACGAAGGCGGGATCAGTATAATCGGATGATCAAATATTACATCCTGTGTTAGTTTTTCTGATGATGCCAAAACTATATTGCTCGATTTATCACCCCTGTAACAATAGTAAATCATCTCATCTTCCCTTCGCGGTACTATTTCGCCGTTCTTAACTACCAGGCCAGAATTATAGCGGGCATGAAATTTCCAGGCTTCTTCATAGGCCCATCGGTAATATCGCGTAAGGTTGGCAGCGTCATGAGCATTTACATTAATCTGCAATCCTTTACCGGTTATTTTATAAGTAATGCTGTCGATAGGAGGGGTGGGCTTTCCAGCAACATAATCAGATGCGTATTCATTCCCTCCTGTTTTAATATACAGCCGGTATTTTTTTGTTTTATCAAGATTCAGGGCAACGGCCAGGTAGTGCCCGGCTTTAAATTCCTGCAATGGATAGTTGATACCGCCTTCACTTTCTAATGCTACCTGCGCATTTGTTTCAAAGGCCGATGAGACGTTATCTGCTATGTTTACCGTTTTGCTTAAAGTTATAATTGTTGAATCGGAACCGCTGTTAATAACCCCTTCAACTACCAGGTAGCTGTTGGGCGCTAATATAGGTTTGGGGGCATAAGGTTTACGGCAGGCCGCTGTTGCGGTAAGCAATGCTAAACAAACCATATAATCAACCCTCATGCCCATACTATTAAAACCTGATATTGTAATTAATAAACGGAATCGGCTTGGCAAATATGGATAGCTTATAACCGCTTATTACACCGCTTTGAGCGGTGAAATAGGTTGAGTAGGCATTTGCCCTGCCGGTTAGATTATAAACACCTATAGTGAACGAATTATGGGTTAACTGATGAACCTTATGGTTACCCTCAATGTTCATAGAAAAATCAGACCGGAAATAATCTGGTATGCGGTATAAATTCCTGTCAGAATAATAAACACGTTCCGACCCACCGTATACATACTTAGCTATCGGCAATGTTATTGGCCTGCCGGTACTATAGGTTACATTTAACGATACACTAAACCTGTGCGAAAACCGGTAATTACCTATAAAATTAAAATCATGAGGTTTATCAAAGTTAGCAGGGTAGTATGTACCGCCATTAATCAGTTCACCTTCATTAGGGTTGGTTTGCCTTAAGAATGTGCGCGAGTAAGTATAGCTTATCCAGCCGTTAGCTTTACCCGTGGTTTTCTTGAGTAAAAACTCAATGCCATATGCTTTACCTTCGGTGGCCAGAACATCATTTTCAATATGATGGTTAAGTACCAGGTTTGCCCCGCTGCGGTAATCAAGATAATCTCTCAGGCGTTTGTAGTATACCTCTACAGAAGTTTCGATGGTGTTTGATTTCATGTTGTGGTATAATCCCAGCGATACCTGGTCGCCGTATTGCGGTTTAATGTTTGGATCGCTCAATTGCCATACATCTGTTGGCGCAATGGCGGTAGTATTGGATAATAAATGTATGTATTGCCTTAAAGTATTGTAACCTCCTTTTATAGATGTATTATCGCCTAATTGATAGCGCGCCGAAAGCCTGACCTCGGGGCCGGAATATGTTTTGATAAATTTACCACTGGCGTAATTTGTACTATCCAACAAATTTGAACTTGTTTTAGGCAGGTTTGGCGCATAGTTATATACTGTTTGCGGCCCCAGGAAACTATATAAAGAATAGCGTACCCCGCCACTTACCGACAAATCTTCGGTAAAATCATATTTATCGCCAAGATATAATGCGCTCTCCAATGCGCGCTGGGTTGGAATTACATCCGGCGCTACCAATGATTTTGGATTATTGGGTTGGTAATTGCCGGGGTGTAGTTTATAAAAAATAGAGCTTAACCCGAAATTGACGGTGTTTTTGCGATTGAGGTAATAAGTAAAATCGGTTTTAAAATTGGTTTGATTGATATCAAAATTAAGTTTGTAAGCATTTACCGGGTTATCATAGCTGGCAATATTGTATTGATACCTGTCGATACCTGCACCTATAACGCTAAACAGCTTATCGTTAAAGTTATGCTTCCATTTAATATTGGCGTTCCTGTTGCTGTAACCGTATGAAGTATCACTGTTCAGTTTAAATTTATCCTTGCTTAGGTAGGTTGATACATAAATGTTGTTCTTATCATTTACCTGGTGGCTTATATCAAGGTTTAAATCATAAAATGAAGCCTGGCTGTGCTTGTATGCTTCTGGTAATAGTTTTAACAACCAATCGGAGTAAGTGGTACGGCCGCCAAATGAAAAGGAGGTTTTATCTTTAAAAATAGGACCCTCAACGTTAAGCCTGCTGGTAATTAAACCAATCCCTGCCGATCCGGTAAACTTCTTTTTATTACCCTCGCGGTTGGTAACATCCAGCACAGATGATAAACGCCCGCCAAATTTTTCGGGAATGCTACTTTTATAGAGTTCTATATCTTTTACAATATCAGGGTTAAATGACGAGAAAAAACCAAAGAAATGTGAGGGGTTATAAATGGTGGCATCATTCATTAAAATAAGGTTCTGATCTGCCGAACCGCCACGTACGTTGAAGCCTGTAGTTGCTTCGCCCACGGATTGAACACCTGGCAGCGTTAATACCACCCTTAAAACGTCGGCTTCGCCAAAAACGGTTGGCACCTGTTTAATGCTCTTGATATCAAGGCGGTTTACACCTAATTGTACATTACGCACATTGGCTACCTTCTCGGCCGATATCTTCACCTCTTTTAAGCTGGTTACCTGTTCCTTCATTTCAATAATCAGTTTCCCATCTGAGTAAAGCACAATCTGGCGGCGGGTGTCGCGCATGCCTAAGCCCCTGACGCTTAAAATTTGCCTCCCTTTTGGCAGCGAGAACGTAAAATAACCAAACTGATCTGTGGCTACCCCCGTTTTGGTATTGGTAACGTAAATACTGGCGCCTACCACGGCTTCGCCCGATTTGCTATCACGTACATAGCCCGATAATGTGGCACTCCCGGTGCCGATGGTATTTGTTTTGATCCCGATTTCATACAACTTATTTTCTGTAGTAGCTTCAGGAATTATCTTGTCTTTTGCATCGGCAAAATTTGTTGCCGGTATAGGAATGTTATTTTTTATGGTTTCAGGTGCGGCCTTAATGCCAAAGAAGCCGGCGGCAAGCGAGGGTTGTATCTCGCGCCCTTTTGTAAGAAACACTTCGCCATCGGCAGTAATTGCGTAATGAAAATCAGTGTTTTTAAAAGCAGTGTCAAGCACTGTTTCCACAGGTTTATTATCCAACTGCATAGTTACCTTTAAGCTATCAAACATTGCCGGCTCGTAGTAAAAATGATAGCCGGTTTTTGCCTCAAGCACGGTAACAAACTGTTCAACAGTGACCTGTTGAAAGTTTACGCTTATTAACCGTACCGTTGCCTGCTGGCAATACCCCGCTTTTAGCATAATCAAAAAACAAAAACTTAAAAAGTAAATTTTTTTCATCGGTATATTTTAATTTTCACATTATACTATACCTGTTAAGGTTTTATACATGGGATACCTGGTCATAAAAACAATGGTGGTATGTTAATTACACTTGTTTACAGGAGCGCTTTATTTTGATAATTGATCGTACTCGGCAGCAATCACACGCATAGCCTTTTCGGGATTATCCTTAAACCTAATTTTATTAGCCTTAATATATTGCTGCAGTTCTTTTTTTTTATCCTTTAATACTTTCAATAAAGCGCTTTGCCCACTTATCCTGTAGTAGTTATTATTTTTTTTCAGGAAAAAATCTTTGGACGCTGCAGTAAAAAAAGTCTCGAGCGTTGTTTGCGTAGAAGTACTTTGAATACTTTTTGACCATTTAACTAAAGCCTGCACATTCCCGCCGTATAACTCGTCATAAAATCCGGTATTTATTGATGCCGCAGTATTCAATGAATCGGCAGCCAGGTATACAAAATGATGTTCAAGCAGATCGAAACTATGCACCCTTGATTTCAGTAAGCTGTATTTAGAAAATCCGTTGTATAACAAAACAACAACATCATCTTTGTTAATATCATACATCATCGGCACGTTGGAATAAATTATACCATCGTAGGTAACTGTGCCCTGCCTGAATGCATCTATATCTAAAAAAAAGGCATTGCCTTTTATAAAAGGGTTATAAGGCTGGTATTCGGGGCCATTATACAGGCGAGACATTTGGCCTATGGAAGAATTATACGCATCAACTACCCGGCCTATGGCTTTTTTTTGCATAAGGCTATCGTCAGTTACCGTTTGGCCACGGGCACGGTCACTTAAAAAAATACAGGCGATAAAAAAGCACAGGAGTGGTTTGCTTATCATTTAGGTTTTATAAAAAAGGAAATGTACATTACTTTTAATTAATAATCAAACCAGCGTTTTAAAAAGGCCTGCTTATATCAATAATGTATTGATTATGTTACAATTGCATGTGCCAGGTAAATATCACGCGGGAATCTTCATCTCGACGAAATAGCCCGGGTTTGTTCGTTTGCGGAAACTATAGTGATTCCCGCAGGTTGTACCCGATAGGACGTTCCAGGTTTCTTTATCAAATAATAATAATAACGCTTTGCTAAACCTTCGTTCATGGCGGTAGTTGGAATCGGGCTTGTGCTGATTTAGCATACGGTAGTTTTTGGGTTAATAAGATTAAAGTTTTTTTGGTTGGCCAAAAGTATGCACCAATGTTTATGGACACAAATAATAATATGGAACGTTTGTTAAACAATAGGGGGCCATTTGTTAAAAAAGCGAGGTATTTGGGCTTTAGGTTCCCCGGCGGGCACATTCGGGCGCTACCGTCTCATCTGCTTCCTGTTCGCCGGGCCAAAGGTTGCCCGCGTGGATTCTTCTTGGTTCGCGGTGACCCTCGATACTATTGCCCTGGGTTAACGCTTCCCGCCGCCAAAAATCATTCGGATTTTATTCTTTGATTGAACCCATGCCGGGTGCACAAATAAAAAAGGGCCAATCTTTAACAGACCGGCCCTTGTATTTTTAGGTAAGCTGATGTTATTACAATTTCCGCTTAACTTCTACATTCTCGTAAGCTTCAACAATGTCGCCTACTTCAATATTATTAAAGTTTTGGATGTTTAAACCGCACTCGTAACCGGTTAATACTTCTTTCACGTCATCTTTAAAGCGTTTCAGTGAAGCAAGCTCGCCGGTGTAAATTACTACACCATCACGTACTATGCGGATTTTGCTGTTACGGTTAATTTTACCGTCGAGCACCATACAACCTGCAATGGTACCCACCTTGCTGATCTTGAAGGTTTCGCGAATCTCAACGTTAGCAACAATCTTCTCTTCAAAGGTTGGTGCAAGCATACCTTCCATCGCGGCTTTTATCTCATTGATAGCATCATAGATGATAGAGTAAAGCCTAATATCTATCTGCTCGGCCTCGGCCAGCTTACGGGCGCTTCCTGACGGACGAACCTGGAAACCGATGATGATGGCATCAGATGCAGAAGCCAGCAATACGTCTGATTCGGAGATCTGACCTACAGCTTTTGATATGATGTTAACCTGTATCTGCTCGGTAGATAGTTTCAGCAATGAATCTGATAACGCTTCAATTGATCCATCCACGTCACCCTTAACAATAATGTTAAGTTCCTTAAAGTTACCAACTGCCAAACGACGGCCGATTTCATCAAGCGTGATATGTTTTTGAGTGCGTAAACCTTGTTCGCGTTGTAATTGCAGGCGCTTGTTGGCAATTTCACGTGCTTCCACTTCGCTTTCCAATACGTTGAACTTATCACCGGCTGTTGGCGCACCCTGCATACCCAATACCTGTACAGGTGTTGATGGCCCTGCAGATTCAACCCTTTGGCCACGCTCGTTGGTTAACGCCTTAACACGACCACTGTAGCAGCCTGCTAAAATCGGGTCACCTACTTTTAAACGTCCTGATTGCACCAGGATAGTGGTAACAATACCGCGGCCTTTATCCAAAGCAGCTTCAATAACCGTACCTACGGCACGTTTATTAGGATTGGCTTTAAGCTCTAATATTTCGGCCTCCAGCAATACTTTCTCTAATAGCAAGTCGACATTTAAACCGGTTTTAGCCGATATTTCCTGCGACTGGTATTTACCACCCCACTCTTCAACCAAAATGTTCATAGCCGATAGTTGCTCACGGATCTTATCCGCGTTGGCACCCGGCCTGTCAATTTTATTGAAAGCGAAGATAATTGGTGCACCTGCAGCCTGCGCGTGGTTTATAGCCTCGCGGGTTTGCGGCATCACGCTATCATCAGCGGCAATTACTATAATTACAATATCTGTAACCTGTGCACCCCTTGCACGCATGGCGGTAAACGCCTCGTGACCCGGAGTATCCAGGAATGTTATTTTTCCTTTATTATCGGGCAATGTTACTTCATAGGCACCAATGTGCTGGGTAATACCCCCTGCTTCGCCGCCTATAACGTTTGTTTTACGGATAAAATCAAGCAATGATGTTTTACCATGATCCACGTGACCCATAATGGTAACAATAGGTGCACGCGCAACCAGGTCGGCCGGATCATCAATCTGATCAAGGTTGGCCTCTTCATCCTGTGGTTTCACAAACTCAACCTGGTAACCAAATTCATCGGCCACAATGGTTAAAGTTTCTGCATCAAGCCTTTGGTTTATAGATACGAACATACCCAGGCTCATACATGTTGAAATAATCTGGGTTACAGATACATCCATCATGCTGGCCAGCTCATTCGCTGTAACAAACTCGGTAACCTTTAGTACTTTTGATTGCAGTTCCTGCTCCATTGCCAGTTCTTCGGCAGTAGCGGCAACATCATCACGTTTTTGACGACGAAACTTAGCCCGTTGTGCAAATTTCCCCGATTTTCCGGCACCACTTAAACGGGCAAGTGTTGCTTTAATCTGGTCTTGTATATCTTTTTCAGATGGTTCTTCCTTAGGACCTGTGTTTTGAGGGGCATTACGGCTGTTCCTGAAATCGGGACGATTACCGCCACCCTGGCTTGGTCCGCCGTTTCCCGGGGCGCCATTAGTTCTGTTCCTAAAATCAGGACGGTTTGGATTAATGGTTCCACCACCAGATGGTGTATGTGGAGGATGGCTACCGCCACCTCCGCCTTGCTGGCCATGCGGATGGTTGCCGCCACCGCCGCCACCTTGCTGCGGATTTCCCTGGCTATCTTTACGTTTTCTTTTGCGTTTATGATCAGCTGCGCTGTTGGCGTTTGATGATGATGCTATAGGATTACGTTTTGGTGCGTTAACCGGCAACTGTATTTTACCAATAATGTTAGGACCGGTAAGTCTTTCGGCCTTAGCTCTTATAACTTCATCATCAGATTCAGCTACAGGAGCTTCGGCAGGTTTTTCGGCAACCGGAGCCTGTATAACAGGGGCTTGCTCAACCGGTACAACCGGAGCTTGCTCAGCCACAACTTTCGGCTCTTCGGCTTTTGGCGTTTCGGGAACAACCGGTTTGGGCGCTTCTGCTTTAGGAGCTTCTGGTACAATCTCTTTTGGTGTCTCAACTTTTGGTTCCGGTTCCGGTTTTGGTTCCGGAACTACTACTGCTTCCGGCTTCGGCGCCTCTGCTTTAGGCTCAACAACCGCTGGTTTTTCGGCAACGGGTTGTGGTTTTGCATTTAAGTTATTGAGGTCAATTTTACCAACTACCTTAACACCAGGCAATACATCGCCGCGATCCTCGATTTTTTCGGGAGCAACAGGTTCAGCCGGTTTTGGTTTTTCTGCCTGGGGTGAAGTATACTGACCAGTATTTTTGATCAAGATCTCTTCGTTCTCAAAATCCCTTGAGCGGCGGTTTTCCACTGGCTTTTCAGGAAACGGCGCAAGATCTTCTTTCCGTATCTTTCCGATACTGATCTGCTTAGCTTCCTCTTTGATGCTTTTATCAACAGCAAACTCCTTCAACAATGCGTTGTACATGTCGCCATTTAGCTGGGCCATCGGTTGCTTGTCAACCTTATAACCTTTCGTAGCCAAAAAATCGACAATGGTACCCATACCAATGTTGAGTTCTTTTACTGCCTTAATTAATTTTATTGATTTGTCTTCTGACATTTATTATATTTTCTCTGCTAATTATCGCAAAAATACGATTTTAATTTTGGTTATTATGCTTATTCAAACTCAGCATTCAATATTGATAGCACTTCTTTTACCGTTTCCTCTTCCAGATCGGTACGTTTTACCAATTCGCCAACAGTTAAAGCCAATACCGATTTTGCTGTATCTAAACCAATTCGTTTAAATTCATCAATTATCCAGCTATCAATTTCATCTGAGAATTCTTCGATATCCACATCCTCATCATGCTCATCTGCCTCGCGGTAAACATCTATCTCATAGCCTGTTAACTTGCCGGCAAGTTTAATATTATGCCCGCCGCGACCGATCGCTAAAGATACCTGGTCGGGTTTTAAGTATACAGCCGCTGTTTTTTTCTCATCATCTAATTTAATAGATGTGATTTTAGCAGGCGACAATGCACGCTGAATATAAAGCTGAATATTGTTGGTGAAGTTAATCACGTCGATATTCTCATTTTTTAATTCCCTAACGATGCCATGTATACGTGAACCTTTCATACCCACGCAGGCACCAACCGGATCTATACGGTCATCATATGATTCAACCGCTACTTTGGCTCTTTCGCCCGGCTCACGCACAATTTTTTTAATGGTGATCAGTCCGTCGAAAATTTCGGGTACTTCAAGCTCAAACAAACGCTGTAAAAACTCAGGTGCGGTACGCGAAATAATGATCTTAGGGTTGCTGTTCAGCATATCTACCTTATAAACAACAGCTTTTACACTATCGCCTTTTTTAAAGTAGTCGGCCGGGATCTGCTCCGTTTTTGGAAGCAACAATTCGTTACCTTCATCATCAAGCACCAGGGTTTCTTTTTTCCAAACCTGGTAAACCTCGCCGGTAACAATTTCGCCAACGCGATCTTTGTATTTTTTAAAGATCTCGTCTTTTTCCAGTTCTAAAATTTTTGAAACCAGTGTTTGGCGTGCCGCTAAAATAGCACGGCGGCCAAAGCTTTCCAGGGTGATCTGCTCAATTTGCTCGTCGCCCACTTCCAGGTCTGCATCAAACAATTTTGCCTCTGCCAGTTCAACTTCCAGGTCATCATCTTCACTAAACCCATCTTCCATAACCTTACGGGTTCGCCAGATCTCTAAGTCACCATTATCGGTGTTAACAATTACGTCGCAATTTTCATCGGTGCCGTATTTTTTCCTGATCATGCTTCTGAAAACGTCTTCCAAAACGCTCATCATGGTTGGGCGGTCAATGTTCTTGAAATCTTTAAATTCCTGAAAAGAATCAATTAAATTAATATTGCTCATTTTCTACTTGAATGATATTAAAACTTTTGTTTCTGTTATTTGATTAATAGGGATAACGCTTTCAACAGTTTCGGCCTTTTTCCCTTTTTCTTTTATTTTTTCTTCAATTATGATGGCATCCTCGGTTAATGCCGATAAAATACCTTCACGTTTAGTGCCATCGGCCATCTTAATGCCTAAAGTACGCCCAATGTTTTTGGCATATTGCCTTGGGGATAACAGTGGAAAGTCAATCCCCGGCGATGATACTTCCAGGTTATAAGCGGTTTCTATCACGTTCTCTTCCTCTAAATGGAAACCCACATGCCTGCTTACTGCCACACAATCATCAATCCCTACACCATTGTCGCCATCCAACAAAACGATGAGCTTTCCGTTCGAATGCATTTTAACATCCACTAAAAACAAATTCGGCTTATCGGCTATCTTTTCTTCTACGAGTTCCCGTACTCTTTTTTCAATGTTCATTACCCGCCTTTTTGATTGATAATTTTTAATTGATAAAATAAAAGAGGGGGCTATAATTGCCCCCTCTTTTATTCATTGAGTGCAAATATAATCAAAATTATTAATTTTTCAAGCACATAGGATAGTTTATTGCTTAAAAATCAAATCTGTATAGTGTAAATCCCCCAGTTTGTTGTGCCCCATGATATAATCGGAGGCGCTGGTATTCGCGTCAAATTTATAGTAGCGCACAAAATAGGTTTGTTGTGCCGCAAATGGTGTATCCGGCGTAAACATAACCGCGCTGTCTTTTACCAAATACTTACCCGGTTGAACCGGTTGATAGTTTTTCAGATCGGTATCGGCGGGCATTTTATAAACGGGCACCAGGCTTTGCCAGTTACCACCCAATGAATCGCGGTTGATATCCTGCATTATAGCATAGTCAATACCGGTTATTTTGATGGAATGTTTATCGGGCGTGAGGTGTATTTTAATCTGGTTAGTTTTGGGTTGAGAGGAAGAGCAGCCGGTAGCCAAGAACGCCATCGTTATATAAACTATTTTTAAACTATATGAAACTATCCTGTATCTATCGGATTCCTCCGCCCTGGAGTTTTCTTTTTTTACCCGCTCATTAATTAAGCCCGTTGTCATTTCGAACGAACCAGCAGGGGGATTGCACGCTGGGGTGAGGAGAAATCCTATACGCCCTGCTTTCCAACAAGCTAATCGTGATGCGGGGCGTATAAGATTTCTCCTTCGCCCCTGCTCTCTGTCCCCCGCCGCTCTATCGAAATGACAATCTACGTTTATAGACTTACGAAGTTTTAAAAACTTCGTAAGTCTGGAGTTTCGCCCCTTGTCCTGTTTGTCTCTCATCATCTCTTCAGCGTTTGCTCAAACAACTTAAAAATCCGCTTATACTCATCCGTCCAGCTACTGGCTTGTTCAAAGCCGTGATCTTCTACCGGGTATGATGCCAGCTCCCAGTTTTCTTTGTGCAGCTCTATCAGTTTTTGGCTCAGGCGGATGATATCCTGGTAGTTCACATTCTGATCTATCATGCCGTGCAACATTAGTAAATTGCCTTTTAATCCATTGGCAAAATATATGGGTGAGCTTTTACGGTAAGCCGTTTCATCGGTAAATGGCTCATTTAAAATGTTGGATGTGTATTCGTGGTTATAATGCGCCCAATCGGTAACGGAACGGATAGCTCCGCCCGCTGCGAAAACGTCCGGCTCGGTAAACATACCCATCAGAGTAATAAAACCGCCGTACGATCCGCCGTATAAACCAACATGCTTAGGGTTTACGCCGTATTTATCAACCAGGTATTTTACACCATCAACCTGGTCTGTTAAATCTTTACCGCCCATATGGCGATAGATGCCGGTACGCCAGTCGCGCCCATAGCCGGCGCTTGCTGTATAATCAATATCAATAACGGTATAACCATTATCGGCCAGCATATTGTTGAACATAAACTCGCGGAAATAATAGCTCCAGGAATAAGTTACTTCCTGCAAATAACCTGCGCCATGCACAAATACAACAGCAGGTTTGTGCGGATTGGCTTGTTTGGGCAGGTAAAGCCGCGCATAAACATCGCTACCATAGCGGTTTTTAAAGGTGATGACCTCCGGATCCCGCCATGGGTACGACCTATATTCGGCACTTACCGAATTAGTTACCTGCATAGCTTTTGCACCTGGCTTATTAGCCTGCACATACAGATCCCATGGCTTATTGGAGTACGAATAGCGGATAGCCAGCCATTTTTCATCGGGCGATAGTGTTACATCATTACCGCCTTTCATGCCGGTTATTTTAGTGGGAGTGCCGCCACTAACCGGGATGCTGTAAAAGCTGGTTGCACCGGGATGATCGATATTGGCCGTAAAATAAAACTTCTTTTTGTCGTTGGCCAATTGCAGGGTTTGTACCTCCCATTTGCCACTGGTTAGTTGCTTTTTGGCAGCTGTGTTTACATCAACTATATATAGGTGTGAGTAGCCGCTGGCCTCGCTCTGGAAATAAAAGTGATTATTATCAATAAACCCCACATTACCTGTTGCTGAGTCGTCTATACCGGGCCCGCCAATCCACGCTTCATCCCGCTGGCGGTCCAACAGGGTTAGTTTGCCGGTTAAAGGGGCAAGGCGCATGATCCAGCGATCTTTATTATCCAGGGCAGAGATGATCACAACCGCATTTGCACCGTTATCACTCCAAAAAGGGCCTTCTATGGTTACCTGCCTGTCGGCATTTTGCTTTTTAAGTTCCTCAAGCTCTTTGGGGTAATCCTTTACATAATCGGGCAGGTCTTTTATACCGGGGATATCATTGGTGATAATACGATAAACCGTATCGCGTTGCCTGTCGAAAATATAGGTTTCGGAAGTTGATGATGGCCGTCCTACTTTGGAGCGGTTAGGAATATCCTCTGTAAAACCCGATTCGGTTACATAGTTAGGAACTATCGCGTTTTTAACATCCTCTGCGGGTTTGATTAGCCTATAGGTTACAAACCGTTCATCCGGACTGGCCTTAACCCTGCCAACTCTTTTATCGCCAAAAACCAATTCCTTTAATTGTTTAGGCTCCATGGCAGCATTCTCTACAGAATCATATTTTTCTTGTTTTTTCTCGATTTTTATAATATCAAACAATTCAAATTGTTGTTTTTTAAGCCATTTTTCCTGTTCGTTAACCTCATCCTTGCTTTTTTTACCTTTTACTTTCACAAAGTTGGTTAGCTGTTCAAGTCCGATACCGTTAAGTTTTAAGGCAAACAGGTTGTTGCTTTGCGAAAATATTACCCGGCTTTCATCGCCACTAAAAACCGGTGAGCTCTCGCGCTGTTCGGTGTGGGTGAGCTGTATTGTTTTGCCCGCTTTAAGATCTTCCAAAAACAGGTCTCCATTTTTTTCAAAAACCTTTTGGGTATGTGTTTTATTCCAGCTACCATTACCGGGTAAGCTGCGCCGATCGGCAATACTCACTTTTTGTGGCGTAATGTTAGCTGGAGTGACGGCAAATAGCCCCTCAGTGCCTGCTTTATCAGGGTTCCAGGTAAAAAGAACCTTCTTGCTGTCATCGCTCCAGTGGATATTTGAGGGCGATACCCCAATCCACTTTGGGTCGCGCATGATCTTTTCTATAGTAAGCGTATCAAGCTTTTGGGCAAATGCAGCTGTAGTGTTTGCGATTAATAACAGCGTAAATATTTTTTTCATTGTCGGTCTTTATCCAGCGTAATAATTACGCGAATGCAATTTAACAGTTTAGGTTTGGTTTGCTAATTTTAACCATCTTATTGTTACAAAATGGAACTACACGGCCAGGGCTTTACATTACGGCAGTTACACGAAGGAGATGCGGCATCGCTGCAAAAACATGCAGATAATACCAATATCAGCGATTTTTTATTTGATCTGTTTCCATCGCCTTATACTTTAGCTGATGCTATCGCTTTCATCAAAT
Source organism: Mucilaginibacter sp. P4_G9 (assembly GCF_056400985.1). NCBI lineage: Bacteria > Pseudomonadati > Bacteroidota > Sphingobacteriia > Sphingobacteriales > Sphingobacteriaceae > Mucilaginibacter > Mucilaginibacter sp. P4_G9. The sequence goes on from NZ_JBFUKF010000002.1 coordinate 72,287, forward strand.
TAAAAATGACCGAAGAGCCTCAAACTCATTTTGCTATTGCTGTTGATGATCAGGTTGTTGGTGTGATCGGGATTGATTTCAGGGAAGATATTTATAGCAAAGCGCCATTGATAGGGTACTGGATTGGCGAAGCGTATTGGGGCAGGGGTATTATGCAACAGGCATTAAAGCTGGTAGTTGATTACGGTTTTAACAATTTAGATATTGTGAGGATACAGGCCGGGGTGCTTGGCAATAACCCCAAATCAATGCGGGTACTGGAAAAAGCCGGATTTGTTAAAGAAGGGGTTTTGAGGAACGCTATTTTCAAGAAAGGTGTTATTTTGGATGAGCATGTATATGGCATGGTGAAGGGCTAAAACATTGACAAAAACAAAGCTTTTGGGCTGTTTATTGCCGGGCCACAAAAGCGTAAGTTGTTGATAGTTAGAGATAAAGCGTTCCGCCCAGAATTTTAAACAATAGCTAATGTATTGACTATCAGCATAAATAGTGTTCCACCCCGTTCCATGTGTATCAGGCGTTCCGGTGGAACGCTGAATTAGCGCAAAGCCTAAAACAACCTTAATTTACCAATCGCCCGGCCATGTCCACTGTTCGTGCAAATGGGTTTAAAAATTTATTTACCAATACAGCAAATTCCCGCCTGGTCACGGGGCGGTTCATATCAAAATCAGTAGTAAATTTATATTGCGTTTTCCAGGTTTTGGCCGTACTTGCCTGCAATGTTTTAGGATCTGCAAGGGTTATCTCGCTGATGAGCGATAACAGGTTACCAACTGTAAACCTTGTGGCAGGCTTCTCCCTGTTAAACCATAAAAAAGTACGTGAATAGATCTCATTCAAAACGGGCTCAATTTCGGCAGTATTAACAGCCGAATCGGGCACAAAAAACATTCGTGTGCTGTTGCTGTTTTGCACTCCCTTTAACAAGCCTGTAGCCCCAACCTGTTGAACAGACCTGAAATACGGGTCGTCTTGTTTGATATCGGCAAAAGGCACCAGGGATGCTCTAAAATCCAGCAGCTCGCCCTGTATAGCCCGCACATTTAATTTGCGGGTGGTAGTTTTGAAAAATGCGCAAAAGGCTGCAGTTGCACCGGCACCCTGTCCCAGTGTAAGATAGTTGGGCAAGTATTGTATATTATCTTCGGGAATAAGCTTGGCTGTTATCAATAAATTATCGGCGCTTTTTGCCACTATCGCGCTAAGCGGGATGCAGTAAGCAGGCAACTGAGGATAATTGTTTTTGGAAAGCACGGTATCGCTGTGCACTCCCCCCAAATCGTTACCTGCCGCGATGCTGGTACGATATGTTGCCGCCCCATAATTGCCGGCAACGGGCTCAAAAACTTTAAAGTTTGGATTGAATTTCTGGGTGGCTATACCATCTTTAGTGGCATCTATGATCACTTTGGCTTTTATTAGCTGCGATGCGCCATCATGGCTGATGGTTACCTGCCAGGCATCGCCATCTTTCTTAATGCCTGTAACAGGTGCATTTAGTTTTATGCTGAGGTTTTTTACGGTGTCGGCTATTTTTTTAAGGATAGCAGCCCCGGTATAGGGTTCAAAGCGGAGGGGGGCGTTATAGGTGGTATCGTATCCGGGTGTTGCTTTATAAAACGCCATTACCCTTTTACGAAATTCGCCCCAGATACCTGAGTGCAGATCCTGGCCGACGGCAATCGTTAACATAGTTTGGGAAACCATGGCGGGGCATAATTGCGGCCCCTGCTCAATAAGCAGGGTTTTTATTTTGCTTCGCGCTCCCTGAATTGCTGCCGCGGTACCGCCGGGGCCGCCCCCGACTACCAAAATATCGGTTTTAATGGTTTGAGCGTATGTAAATGAACATTTTAATAGCAACAGTACTAAAAGCAGCTTTTTTATCATCGGTATAAATAACACGTACAGAACGCTAATTTAGACTAAAAGCTTGTGGTACTATAAAATTATAGCTAATTTAATTTTTTTTAAAGCTTATGACAGACGAACAAATGAAATACCCTATAGGGAAATTCGCTCCCCCGGCATCATACACCGATGAGAACATACGCGAGTGGATTGATGACCTGCGTACACTGCCCGGCAAATTGCGCAATGCCATAGCCGGTCTAAATTACCAGGAACTGGATACCCCATACCGCACAGGAGGCTGGACATTGAGGCAGGTGATCCATCACCTGGCCGATAGCCATATGAACTCTATTACCCGTTTTAAACTGGCGCTTACCGAAAGCAACCCCATAATAAAACCCTACGAGGAAGCCGACTGGGCGTTATTACCAGATTATCGCCTGCCTGTTGAACCGTCATTAAAAATACTGGAAGGAATCCACATTCATATGGTGGCCCTGTTTGAAAGTTTTACCGAAAACGAATGGGAACGCACCTTTGTACACCCGGCATCAGGCGATGTTGTTTCGCTTAAAAAGGGACTTGCACTTTATGCATGGCACAGTAATCATCATTTGGCGCATGTTACTGAAACGGTGAAGAAATTCGTTAAAGCTTAAAGCCAGAAGGTCAAAGGCAAAAGGTTTTAAAGCAATAACAGTTGACTTTGAACTCTTTTAATAAGCAAAGCTGAAGTTACCTTTAACCTTTCGCCCTTTACCTTTCGCCTAAATTACGCGGCTGGAAAGCTCAGGTAAAAAGAAGTCCCGATATTAATAGTAGTTTCAAACCATATCTTGCCATTGGCATTCTCGATAGAGTTTTTAACAAAGGCAAGCCCCAGCCCCGTACCCGAGCTTTTGGTGGTGAAGTTGGGCTCGAATATTTTTTCGCGCATGTTTTCGGGGATGCCGTTACCGTTATCCTTTATAGTAAGTAACACGTTTTTACTGGTTACCAGGTAATTGATATCTATCAGCCCTTTTCTGTCGGGTGGTGTGGCTTCAATGGCATTCTTTAACAGGTTATTAAAGCAACGTAACAATTGATCGCGATCGGCATTAATGATAAATGGCGTTTCGGGCGGGTGAAAACTAATGTGAATATTATCCATCTGTTTAAAAATGGTAACTGCCTGGTTTAGCATATCAAAAATGTTAGTAGGCTCGATACGGGTATCGGGCATTTTAGCAAATGCCGAAAATTCGGATGCTATTGACGACAGGCTTTCTATCTGTTCAACAAATGATTTGCTGAAGCGCTCAAATTTTTGATCAAATTTAGGATCTTTATCCCGCCATGATTTATCAAGCAGTTGTAAGCCCAGCTTCAAAGGCGTTAAAGGGTTTTTAATTTCGTGGGCAACCTGTTTGGCCATTTCCCGCCAGGCACTTTCACGTTCGGACTGGGCAAGCCTGTTGGCACTATTTTCCAATGCCGATATCATTTTGTTATACTCCTTAACCAGGGCCCCTATCTCGTCGTTACGTTGCCATTTTATTGGCTCATTCTTTTTACCATATATGGTTCTGCTCAAGGTATCCTGTATAAAGCTTAATGGTGTAGTAATTTGCCTTGCAATAATAATAGCAAACAAACCTATGGCGATAAAAACCAGCGCGTATACATTGATCATTACATTAAGTAACGAACTGATTCGTTCCTTGTAGTCGGCCTCGTTAGAAAAATAAGGCAATTGCACATAAGCAACTGTTTTGTTACCTGAAGTTACTATAGGGGCATAGGCCGCTTTATAACTTAGCTCACCTATACGCTCGTCATTCACAAACTCGGTTTTTTGCAGCTTGCTTAAAAATATATAGGCCCTGGAGTTCATTTTTTTTGCTACCAGGCCATATTCGTAAATTTTGGGCTGTGTTGTTACCAGGGGTACCCCATTCGTATCAAACAATATCAGGTCGGTTGAGTAGGTTTTGGCCAGGTCATTGAAGTCAACCTGGCTTTTTTCATTCACATTATAAATGTATTTGTTTAATATGCCTGTTTGGAATGCCTCGGTAATGCTGGTAATCTTATCCCGGATCTGTTTATCCTGCTGTTTTTGGTACTGGTTACCAATAGATATAAAAGTGATAAAACCTACAACTATAAGCGTAACCACTACCGCAAATATCATCACAAACTGGATGCGGGTTTTATAAAGTACCTTATCAAAATTTATCCTGAAAGTCCAGCGGATCTTATCATCTTTAATACTTAATATTCTGATACGTACCCAGGCTCCCCTTAAAATTATGACGACGGCGCTAAATATCAGCAAAGCCAAGAAAAAGAAGGTAATGGAAGTTACACTATAATATAATGGATTTACCTCCTTGCTCACCACTATTAAATTACGTTTAGTGGGTTTATATATCAGGTGCTCATACTTGGTAAAGGTATTGTACCATTCGGGATTATTGCTTTTAGTTGTTTTTACAGTATACTTTTTAAGCGTGCCATTAAAATCGGTGTTATTAAGGGAGTAAACATAATTCCCTTTTTGACTTTGCAGCTTATTATCGATATAGTACGCATATGAATAATCCTTAAGCTCATCCTCACTTTTTAAATTACCATCTATCAATAACTCAGGAAAAGTTCCTACTAACGATTGCAGCGGTTTTGACTTAAACTCAACCACCAATGTCCCCAGTTTTTGGTGCCTGTAGCTTATAGGCAGTATAGCAAAGTAACTCTGAAATCCAAACAACTCGTTGATCCGGTAAAAATAAGCCGACACCTTAAACGAACTATAAACCACCTGGTCTTTAAATACGTTCAGCGAAAAATTATCATCGGACATTGGCTGGTCCATCGCATCATATTCATGTACTTTAAGGCCATATTTTGATAAGTAACCATCAAAATAAAGTTTTTGAAAACGAGTTTTAAGGTACTCGATATTATGCACATTTTCTTTAAAGTAGCGTATGATAGCCGTATCAGTAACAATCCTGCCTTCTACTATTTTAAAAGAGTTTTCGGCCGAACGGTCATCGGGTTCTTCCAGCTTGTGTATCACTCCCTTGCGAATATGTTCTTCTTTAATGCTCTCAAAATGATTAAGCCTAATGGCCGAAATAAGGGCACATATTAAAAGGATGCCTAAAAAAGTACTTGTGGTAAGCCTGCTACCCTGATATATAAAGCCATACGCCCTGATCATGACCAACAACATCCACAACAGGTAAAACACAGTAAACTCATGGTAGAAAGCAAAAACAATTGTAGTGATGATAATGCTTGCTGCGAACAAAAATGCCTGGTGCGATCTTGGAACATGCAGTTTAAGGCACAGAAAAAGTACAACCTCGTCAATCAGGTAAAAAATAAGGAAACTAAAACAGAGCATTAAAACACCCAGAATACTGAATGAAGACAGGTTAAGTACATTGTTTACATTAAAGTTGATGTCTGAGTTAACAACAAGATCATAAAACAATCTTAATAGTGATGTAGAAACAGCTATAAGCAGTAATATACAGCTTATTACCGTAAAATAGCCGGCAACATTGCCAAATACAATAGTAAACAGGCGGCGCCGTTGCAGGTATACAAAAGCAACGAACCAAAAAACACATAATATATTGATGCAAAGATCGCCCAAAGAAGGATATAAAATACCGGAATGGTAAATTTTAGGATCAAAGACCTTGAGCATTCCATTAAAATCGGGGAGGTGATAATGTAAGTTAACAAATCGGAGCAGTACAATAAACAGCCCCATAAACACTGCGGATAACCAGGCATATCCATTTGCAGCTACATAGCAGCAAATATTATGGATTAAAATGCAAAGTGTTACGATTGTTAAAATCCATATTGCTAACTCGTAATAAATAAAGGCATCGTTAACGGCCCCTGGCTTTTGTTTTACAGAAAACAGGTAATCATTATTAATGCTATGTATATTATAAACATCCTTGTCAATAAAATTGGCAATCTCAATATTGTCACTGGGAGTAAGGTCCCTTGCGAAGGTATTTTGAAGGTATTGGTTGGTAAATGCATAGTTAATTTTTACCGGGATGAAAAAGATAACGGAGAAATCGCCCTCAGTTTTTTTAATCGCCTCGTAGTAACCATTAGGTTGCTTAATAAACGAATTCCCTTCTTTAATAGCATCTAAGCTATCAGGCAAAACTTTAATGCCACTCCAAAAGCTTAACCGGTTTTTATAAGCAGTTACAAACCAAATGTTCTTTTGGGTAGTAAAATCATTAATGCTGTTAATGGCATCCTGGTCATTATCGGTAAGCGTTTTAAATTTATTAAACTGTACTTTATCGGTTATTTGTTTATTAACGTAAGCTTCTTTTTTATGTAAATTATCCTCAAGTGTTTGCGCTGTTTGCAACAGGTTATTTATTGGGGTATATGTTTTTTGGACAATAATGGCCGCAAACAATAAACCAATACCTATCAGGGTAAGCAACAAACGTATTTTTCCGGATGCGGTCAAATTATTATCAGATAAAATGATTTAAAAAACAAAAAGCACTATACAGTGCTTTTTAAAGTTATTGCGTTAGCTCGGCACTCTCAGTAACCATGGCCCTGTCAACTTTTTTTACAAGGCCTTGTAATACATTGCCCGGACCAACCTCGGTAAAGGAGGTTGCTCCATCTTCCATCATGTGTTTAACGGTTTGTGTCCATTTCACGGCTCCTGTAAGCTGGGCTATTAAATTTTGTTTTATAAGTGCAGGATCGGTATATGGTTTGGCATCTATATTTTGGTAGATAGGGCAAACCGGCGATTTAATCTCGGTAACAACAATAGCTGCTTCCAGCTCAACCCGTGCAGACTCCATTAATGGAGAGTGAAAAGCGCCACCCACTTTAAGCTTTAAAGCCCTTTTTGCCCCGGCTGCAAGCAGTTTTTCGCAAGCCGCGTCAACCCCGGCAATGGTACCGGATATTACCAGCTGACCAGGACAGTTGTAATTTGCGGTTACTACCACATCGCTCACCTGTTGGCAAACATCTTCAACAGTAAAATCATCCAGGCCCAAAATTGCAGCCATGGTAGATGGCTGCAGTTCGCATGCTTTTTGCATGGCATTGGCACGGGCAGCTACCAAACGTAAACCATCCTCAAATGATAAAGCGCCGGCTGCTACCAAGGCAGAAAACTCACCTAATGAATGACCTGCAACCATTTCGGGCTTAAAGTCATCCTCTAAAACGGTGGCTAAAATAACCGAGTGCAAAAATATAGCCGGTTGGGTTACGTTGGTTTGTACCAGGTCTTCGGCGGTGCCGTCAAACATTACATCGGTAATGCGGAAACCCAATATCTCATTGGCTTTTTCAAATAGTTCGCGGGCTTTTTCTGATTGATCATAAAGATTTTTACCCATACCTACAAACTGGGCACCCTGTCCCGGAAAAATATATGCTTTCATGTGCCCCCTAACCCCCTAAAGGGGGAATTTTTATGTTTATAATAGTTATTATTTATCAGCTCTTCGTATTCCCCCTTTAGAGGGCCGGAGGGCTTAACCCAACTTAGAACTTATCAAATTTAAAAATTCGGTACGCGTTTTTTCTTTTAAAAACTCACCTGTAAATGCCGATGTGGTAGTTACGGAGTTTTGCTTTTGTACCCCCCGCATGCTCATACACAAGTGGCGGCATTCAATAACAACACCAACACCAAAAGGGTTAAGCGTCTCCTGGATACAGTCACGAATCTCGTTGGTAAGCCGTTCCTGCACCTGCAGCCTGCGGGCAAAAACATCAACTATACGGGGTATCTTACTCAGGCCTACAACATATCCGTTAGGGATATAGGCAATATGCGCCTTGCCAAAAAATGGCAGCATATGATGCTCGCACATAGAGTACACCTCAATATCCTTAACAATAACCATCTGGCTGTAATCCTCCTTGAACATAGCTGAGCTCATGATTGTTTTTGCATCCAGATCATATCCATGTGTAAGAAAAAGCATGGCTTTAGCAATGCGCTCGGGGGTTTTTAATAAACCTTCACGTTCGGGATTTTCGCCGATCTGTTTTAAAACGTTAAGATAATTGGCTGATAGGCTTTCAATCAGTTGAGGATTATATCTGTCTACCTTGGTATAACCGTCAATATCATCATCACGGTCGGGGATGTGGTTTTTGTCAATCATTTTATAAAGTTATCCGCCAAAATACTCGGCCGAATTATTTTCAGTTTCATACAATCTAACCGAGTGCAAAAATACACCATCATAAGCCTCAATAGGCGCTTTAAGCTGGTTAAATATTTCTATACAAAGTAATTCCGTTGATGCCATTTTACCCGCCATAAAATCAACATCTTTATTGATGTTTTTATGATCGAGCTTTTCAATAACAAATTCGTTAATGATAATCTTCAACTCTTTAAGGTCAATAAGATAACCGGTTGCGTGCGTAACTTCGCCCTTAACGGTTACAAACAAGTTGTAGTTATGACCATGCCAGTTAGGATTGGCGCATTTGCCAAATACCTCATTGTTTTTTTCAGCGCTCCATTCCTCACGGTACATCCGGTGAGCGGCATTAAAATGTTCCTTGCGCGTTATATGTATCATCATAATATATCGTGAGTGCAAATATACAAAACAAAAACAGGCGAGTTGTTTTATATTAGTACGCAAAAACTTCATCAAAACATTTAAAAACCATATGCTTATATTGGTAGTTGCCGCGACCGCCCCTGAGATAGAACCTCTTAACAAATACTTTGGTAATAAAATAGCTGTGCTTATAACCGGAGCAGGCATGGTGCCTACTGCTTTTGCGCTTGGCCATCATCTTACACTGCCCAAATACGACCTGGTAATAAATCTGGGAATCGCCGGCAGCTTCGACAGGAACATTCAACCGGGCGCTGTGTTGGAAGTTACCGAAGATACCTTTGCAGAAACAGGCGCCGAAGATGATGAGCAATTTATACCCATGAATGTTTTAGGTTTTGGCGAAGTTAATTATAAGCCCACAACTACTCTTGAAGAAGTTGCAGGTAATTTTTCACTGAAAAAGGTGCGGGCCATCACAGTAAATACTGTTCATGGGAATGAGTTGTCTATTAAAAAAGTACAGGACCGTTTAGATCCGCAGTTGGAAAGCATGGAAGGGGCGGCTTTTTTTTACGCATGCCAACAGGTTAATGCGCCGTGTATGCAAATCAGGGCTGTGTCAAATTATGTAGAAAAACGTAACCGCGATAGCTGGCAGATAGGACTCGCCATAAAAAATCTAAATACCTTTGCTATTGATCTGATCGATGCTGTCATTAAGCTTTAATCAGGTTATATATACTACACTTTATATTATGAAATTAACCCTCGGCTTTTCGCCCTGCCCTAATGATACCTTTATTTTCGATGCCCTGATACATCATAAAATTGATACCGAAGGCCTTGAGTTTGAGGTTTTTTATGATGATGTGGAAACCCTTAATCAAAAAGCCTTTCGCGGTGAGTTGGATGTTACTAAACTAAGCTACCACGCTTTTGCCTATGTGGCCGATAAATATGTACTGCTTGATTCTGGCAGCGCATTAGGATTTGGAGTTGGGCCAATGCTGATATGTAAAAATGACCCTGAAAAACTGCTTACGCAACTGGAAACCGGCAATCCGCAACCCCTAATAGGAATACCTGGCAAGTATACCACCGCTAATTTTTTATTGGGCAATGCCTTCCCGAACGCTACTAACAAAATTGAGCTTGTTTTTTCGGATATTGAAAATGCTGTATTGGAGGCGCGGGTAGATATTGGCCTTATTATTCACGAAAACCGCTTTACTTACCAGGATAAGGGTTTAAAAAAGATCATCGATCTTGGCGATCATTGGGAAAAACAAACCGGCTGTGCTATTCCGCTTGGGGGCATAGTGGCAAGCCGTAGCCTGCCGACAGCTATTCAGCACAAACTGAACCGGGCATTACGCAAATCGATTGAGTTTGCTTTTGCCAATCCCAAATCGGGGCTGGAGTTTATCCGCTCACATGCCCAGGAAATGAGTGAAGCGGTAATGTACAAGCACATCGAACTTTATGTAAACAAGTATTCTGTTGAACTGGGCGAAGATGGAAGAAAAGCAATTAAGCTGCTTTTTGATACTGCCCTTAAAAACAACTTTATACCGGCGATAAAGGAAAATTTGTTTCTAAGTTAAGCTAAAGGAATACCTCTCTCAAGCCTGCAATGGGTAAGGTCAAAACAAAATGGGCATCTGCAAAACACTATAATTGACCATTCTTTGTTTTTTGAAGACGATTTTTCCATAACATCCACCATGGGGTAGCGGGCGAATCGTGGTGTTCATAGTGATAGCCAAAAAAGTAGCAGCTAAAAAAAGCCAATACATGATTCTTAGCCTGGCTGCGGGCAAAATATTTATTATCATGTTCACCTTTGTGTGGCTGGTAAGTGCCGAAGTAAAACAGCTGTAAGGTGCTCAACAGCGAAGGAACTACCCAAAAAAGCAAGAGGTTGGCCTGCGGAATCCACATTTTTAAAATATTGAATAATACAGCCATCACCACAATTTGCCATATAGATAAGTAATTGCGGATGAACGTTACATACCAGCTCCAGAAACCGCCGTTATGATAATCCGGATCCTGCGCTGTATGAACGTGGTTATGGTGTAAATGATGTTTTGCGTAAAGCTGCGGATACCAGAAAGATGCATATAGAAAAGTGCACAGATAGCCAATAAAGTTATTAATGCCGCGATTGGGCGATATAGTGCCATGCATAGCATCGTGCGCGGTAATGAATAGCCCGGTATACAAATGCATTTGCACCAAAATAAATAGGTAAACCAGTGGATTTGTAAAGCTGAAACGCCATTGCATTAACTGGATGATGCATGCGGCCCAACAACCTATTACGACTATGGCAATCAGTAAACCAATATGTGAGGGCCTTTTTTGCATGTGATTGATGTAACAGCAAAAAGCGTGCTGTTAAAAATTTTCAATGGCGGCTTTTACCTGCTGCATCAACCACATAGGAGTTGACGTGGCGCCGGCTATACCAACCGTGTCAGTTGGCGAAAACATGGATAGTTCCAATTCACTGGTTGACGAAATGAAATAGGTGTTGGGGTTATGTTTGCGACAAACCTCAAACAATACCTTTCCGTTTGATGATTTTTTGCCTGATACAAAAACAATCTTATCAAAGCGTGTAGCAAATTTTGGCAAATCCTTATCCCTGTTTGATACCTGGCGGCAGATGGTATCATTGGCCTTCAAATCATATCCCCTTGAAATCAACTCGTCTTTTACGCTATAGAACTTTTCCATACTCTTGGTGGTTTGGCTGTAAAGCGTAATGTTGTGGGGCAGCTCTATATTATCCAGCTCGGCAATATCCTGGAAAACCAGGGCTTCGTTATTGGTTTGTCCTTCAAGGCCTATTACCTCGGCGTGGCCGTGCTTACCAAATATGAGAATTTTCTCGTTTGAGTCGTAGGATGTTTTTATACGGTTTTGCAGCTTTAAAACTACAGGGCATGAGGCATCAATAAGGGTAATGTTATTCTCTAAAGCGGTACGGTAAGTATCGGGGGCTTCGCCATGGGCACGAATAAGCACCTTTTCGTTATGCAAATCCTTTAGTTCGGTATGGTCAATTATCCGTAGCCCCTGAGCTTTTAAGCGGTCGACTTCCTCATCATTATGTACAATATCGCCCAGGCAATACAGGTAGCCATCTTCGGCCAGTATTTCTTCGGCCATATCAATGGCGTAAACTACCCCAAAGCAAAAGCCCGAATCCTGATCGATAGTAACCTGTAAGTTGTACGCTCCCATTATGTTGCAAATATAACCTTGATTTAATGATTTTGTTGTATTTGTTGATTTTTTGACAGGATTTAAGGAATTAACAAAGTCTGTAACTTGTATTTGAATAATAAATCTAAATCAATCCTAATATCATGAAAAACACAAACTGAATTATAAGCAATACCACAGCGGCTTTGTTTTGCGGTTTAAACCGAAACCTTTCAAAGATGAAAAGCATTCCAGTACTTAATAAAAACCAGCAGAAATAATTTTTTAGCGGAACACTATTTCCAGTCCAATGCCAATAGTCAAAGTGAATGGCGACAGGCTCTATAACCAGATCAAGGAGAACGAGTACCAGGGCTCCGGTTATAATCCGGAAGAAAACATTCCTGATACGGCTTCTTTGCATGAGCACACCTGCAGCGTAAATAAGGAGGAACCAATTTATCCCAATCATCAGGGGGATATTAAATAGTTTAATCCCAAGAGTTTCACCATAGCTATAATTGCCAAATAACAAACCGGTGTTTACACCAATAAGCTCGGCCGAAAAGCTTATAGTAAAAACAAGCAACACAAATAACAAGAATTTTGCGCTTGGTTGATTATGGCTGTAAACAATTACACCTGCCATCAGCATTAAATGCCAGGGTACCAATTTTAAGAAAAGTATTGTTAAAGAGGGGATGATAAAACCGATCAATCCTACTACATGAAACAACACAATAATAATAATGGCAACACGCTCGGTTTTTGTGCTGCCTGTTGATAACTGACTGTTCAAATCCTGCGCCCCTTCCATACGGTTGTTTTGGTGAGGTGCTTCTGGATAGATAGCACTGCAATAAGCAGCATATTAAATATTTGCAGCGGATGCAGTACTACATTGTATAGCGCATTTTGCCCCGACTCCAATGAGATCATAATGCGGGTTAGGATAATAAGGCCACACATAAATAGTATCAATGGAAAATTCAGCGTCATGATAAGTATCATCGGGAAAATGATAACCAGCGTTAAATAAATTAAAAAACCGATAACACTGTAATTAAACGCCGCCAAAAAATTCTTGCTGAAACCATTAATTGCTTCATTATAGTTTTTGTACATGCGGCAGCTTATCATACCATTGGCCAGCAAAGCTTCGCCATTGTAAGCTTTGGTTTTTATTAGCCTCATAATCTCGACATCCTCAACCACTTTATCTTTTACGGCTTTATGCCACTGTTCCTCATGGTAAATCATCGCATCAAACAACATAAATTGCCCGCTGGCCGCCGCTATTGATGGGTTTTTCACCAGGGAAATCAATCGTACCGGCAGCAGGTTTAACAATACAAAATGCATCAGGGGTACTACCAGCTTTTCGCCCATGGTCACCATTTCCTGGTTGGTAAAAAGACTTAACAGGCCCAGCTTGTTCAGGTGCATCCGGTGTATGGCGCTATTGATGAGGCCTGGTTTTATCTGCTCGTCGGCATCTAAAAAAAGCAAATAGTTACCGCCTGCCTGTTGGGCCAGTTGGTGACAGGCGTAATTTTTACCTATCCAGCCTGCGGGCAGCCCGYCGCCCTTAATTACATTAAACTTTGGGTGTGTTTTATTGAACACAGAGCAAACCGTAAAAGTATCATCAGTTGATCCATCATCCAGTATGATAACCTCATAATTTTGATAGTCTTGTTGATGGATGGATTTGAGCAGGGTTAAAATATTATCAGCTTCATTTCGTACGGGGATCAGAATAGAAACCATATCGCTGTATTGCTTGCCTACGCGGCGCAATTTAGGATCGGATATAAAATTGAACAGCGTTACCGAGAAACGCAGAACGATAAAAAAAAGGGTGATTAATATAATTACGGTCACTTTATATATCAAATTCGGTTTGAAGCAGTTTTGTGCTGCTGTAATGTTGCTGGTAAGCCGCTTTTAGCTCGGTTATGTTTGTATACTTTTCGATGTTGCTTTTTAAGTAAACGGTTGCAGTGGGCTTTTTATGCTTAAAATACTGAATAAATGTTGAAGCAAACACCAACTGGAAGTTTATCTGCGCTTTTTGCATTATTCTGAACACCCCTTTATCAAAACGAACATCATCAACATAATTTGAAAATAGCTTACCCTGTGGAAAAATCAACACCAAATTTTGTGGATCGTTCAATAATTCTGCCGCATAGTTAAGTGACTCGATGACGTCCCTGGATCTTTTGGTAATAGAAAAAGCCCCGACGAATTTCAAATAATGGAGCATATGTACGGTTTCCTTTTCTACCATTACATGATATTTTTTTTTCAGAAGTTTATCATTTATGCAGTACAAGATCAAACCATCCCAAAAACTAAAATGGTTTCAAACC